>JBKGYY010000001.1:0-60304 GCA_046545855.1 Halobacteriales archaeon
TCGTCATCCGCGAGGACCACCGCGTCGGCGGCATCGTCATGAACTGGACGCCGGTCCACGCGCTGCCCCGCGAGATCACCTGCGTCGACCCCATCGCCGTCGAGGGCGACCTCGTGATAGACGCGACGGGCCACGACGCCGTCGCCGTGTCGAAGCTCCACGAGCGCGGGGTGCTCGACGCGCCGGGCATCGGCCACGCCGCCGAACGCAGCACGGGTATGGACAAGACCGGCGAGGGCGAGTACGGCGCGCCGGGCCACGACTCGCCCGGCCACGACTCGATGTGGGTCGGCGAGAGCGAGGACGCCGTCGTCGAGCACACGGGCGTCGCGCACCCCGGCCTCGTCGTCACGGGCATGGCGACGGCGACTACGTACGGCCTGCCGCGGATGGGTCCGACGTTCGGCGCCATGCTCGTCTCGGGCAAACGTGCGGCGCAGGTAGCGCTCGACGAACTCGACGTCGACGCCGAGCCCGTCGAGCTGACGAGCCGGGCGCCCGCCGACGACTGAGCTTGAACGTCCGGCTGTACCGCGCGCCGACGACGGAGGCCGACGCCGACGAAATCGCCGACTGGCTCGAAGGCCGCGGGCCCGTGGACTCCGTCGGTGTACGCGACCGGTTCCTCGACGCGGTGAAAAACGAAGTCGACACGCGCAAGGTAGCCGAGGGCTTCGCTTCCGCACGCGTGATGTCGCCGTACGACGAGTCCACCGGCAGCCGTATGGAGGGCGTCGTCCGGTACGAGCTCCGGGCGCTCGACGACCCCGGGGCGGCTGGCGGCGTGCTGTACGACGGATTCCAGGTGCAGAGGCTGCTGTACCCGTACTCGGCGGGCTCGGGCGACTGCCTCGACGTCGTCCTTTTGGATCGCGCGCTCGCGACGTGGGGGGAGCACGACGGCCGCTGGCACAAGCGCGTCGTCGTGCTCGGGCAGCCGGCGCTCGTCAGCGTGCCGGGTTTGTACGAGGCTCCGGCGAAGCCAGAGGAGTACTACAAGGCGAAGCAGAAGCACGCTCTGGCGACGGGCGACGCTCCGCCGCGCGAGGTTCTCGAGAGCCGGGTGGAGGGCGACTTCCTCGTGGAACGCGACCCGAGGACGACGGAGGCGCTGAAGGGCTACGTCTTGCAGGCGGTGGACTACCACGTGACGGGCGAGGCTTTCTGCGACGAACCAGGCTGCAGGCTTTACAACGCTCACAGGCAGGGCGAACTCGTGGAGGCTCAGCTTCGGGAGCCGGAGTTCTGCGACGAACACGCGAGGCTGTACGGTTGAAGTCGGGGGCTGTACGGTTGAGGTCGCCGGCGTGTTACGGCTAAGGTGGTCGGCGTCTCGGTCGTGGCTCGCCGTCGTCTGTTCGTCGGCCGTCGAACGCACCGGGTAAACTGACAACCGATTTAGTGTTGCTTTTAAGCCAGGGGCTCTACCGGCCACACGAACCACCGAAGCACTTAGATAAAGGGAGTGAGACGGAGGAAAGACAGATGGTCATACCAACATCAGACGACGGCGTGCTAGGCAGGATATACAGCAGCCTGCTCGGAGCAAGCCGAATCGCACGCATAGGAATACCCGACCGCATCCTCAAACGACTGTACACCTACGGCAGCCTGGAGAACACCGAAGAGGGCGCGGCGTTCGAGATAAAGAACCGACTGAGAGACGCAGACCTCACGGGCGTCGGCCGCGTAGAAGTCGACGGACGACCGATACCGCTAGAACGAGTCGAACTACACACGAGAGACGGAGGAGTACGCGCCATAGACTCCGTAGACAAGTCCGACCCCATCGAGTTCCCCGTCGGCCGAACGGTGACAGTCGTGCTCCGCGACCACGAGCTAGACGAAGGAGAACACGAGATAGAGCTCGAGTTCACCACCCGGCCGTTCGGAGAACTCGACCTCGTCGTCAACGACCGACTCACAGACGAACCCGAGCCCATCACACGTCTGCCTCGCGAGGAAGGCGAGGACAACTACACCGAGGAAGTCGCGCGCGAACGCCGGGAGTGGCTCGAGGACTACGCCGACGTCAGCCTCGAACACCTCGGGAGCTACAGCATCGAGCCCTCCGACACCGAAGGCAACATAGAGAACTTCACCGGCGTCGCCCAGGTCCCCGTGGGAGTCGCCGGCCCGCTCGAAGTCCACGGCGAACACGCCGAAGGAGAGTACCCCATCCCGCTCGCGACTACCGAAGGCACGCTCGTAGCCAGCTACAACCGGGGTATCAAGGCCCTCAACCTCAGCGGAGGCGTGACCTCCACCGTAGTCGACGACAGGATGAACCGCGCGCCGGTCTTCGCGTTCGAGACAGCGCGAGACGCCCGGGAGTTCCGCGACTGGGTCGACGACCACTACGACGAGATAAAACGCGAGGCCGAGGAGACGTCGAGCATCGCCGAACTCGTCGAGATAGAGGACTACCTCACCAACAACCTCGCGTACCTGCGGTTCGACTACACCACGGGAGACGCCGCAGGCCAGAACATGGTGAGCAAGGCGACGTTCGCCGCGTGCAACTGGATGCTCGACGAGTACCCGGGCTACGTCGAGAACTTCTACCTCGAAGGCAACTTCGCCACCGACAAGAAACACTCGCACGTCAACACGATGCACACCCGCGGCAAACGCGTCACCGCCGAAGCCGTGATACCCGAGGACGTCGTCGTCCACCACCTCGGCGCCGAGCCAGAGAGCCTCGACAGACACGCACGCATCGGAACGATGGGTTCGTTCTTCAGCGGCGCCAACAACAACGGCTTGCACGCCGCCAACGGCCTCGCCGCGCTGTTCGTCGCGACGGGCCAGGACGAAGCCAACATCGCGGAGTCGAGCGCCGCGCTGATACACGCCGAACGCACGCCCGGAGACAAGTTCCGCGTCAGCGTCACGATACCGTCGCTGATAGTCGCGACGTACGGCGGCGGCACCAACATCGGCACCCAGAAAGAGTGCCTCGAGCTCATGGGATGCCACGGCGCCGGCAAAGCCCGGGAGTTCGCCGAAGTCGCCGCGGGCGTCGTGCTCGCAGGCGAGCTGTCGCTAGCCTCCGCGATAAGCGCCAGCGACTGGGTGACGTCCCACGAAGTCTACGGCAGGAACAGGTAGAACGCAGGCGCTACCGTCTCCGCCACTCCTCGTCGTCGCCTATCCGGCTCGCCGTCGGACCGCTCTGGTCCTGGTACTTCGAGCCCCGCGCCGCGCCGTAAGGACGCTCGGCCGGCGACGACAGCTCCGTGAGAACCAGCTGGCTGATACGCATCTCCTCCGGCCGGAGCGCGACGGGCGCAGTACCGAGGTTCGAGAGCTCCAGGGTTATCTGGCCACGGTACCCCGGGTCGACGAAGCCCGCCGTCGCGTGGACCACGACGGCGAGCCTCCCGAGCGACGAACGTCCTTCGACTCGCGCCACGAGGTCGTCGGGAATCTCGACCGACTCGTACGTCGTACCGAGCACGAAGTCACCGGGATGGAGGACGTAGTCGTCGCCCTCGTCGACGTGCTTCCTCCGGGTGTAGTGGTCGGTCTCCTCCTCGCTGTCCGGGTGGATGCACGGTATGTTCGAGCGCTGGAACTCGAGGAACTCGCGGCCGAGACGCATGTCGACGCTCGCCGGCTGGACCTGTAGCTCGGGGTCGTCGAGCGGGTCGATCACGAGGCTGCCGTCCTCCAGCCGGGCGAGTATGTCGCCGTCCGAGAGAACCATCAGACGACCTCCGGCGAACGCCGTCGCTCGAACTTCAAAGCTCTATCCTCCCTACTATCTCGTCCTCTCCTTCGTTGACCGCGACGATACGGACGAGGTGCTCTAGACCGCTTCCCTCGAGCTTCGACTTCAACAGACCGTCTATCTGGTAGACTCCCGCGCTGTTCGTCATCTGTATCTCGACGAGCACGGGCACGTCGTAGGCTTCGCCGTCGAGCACGCTGACGCGCTGTATCGCCTGCGACGACACCGTGTCGATCGAACGCTGGCCGGCGCTGTACGGCATTCGCGAGCGGCCTTCCTCCATGTCGAGGGCGTCGGCGACCCTCACGATGCCGGCCTCCGGAGTCAGCGGATCGGTGCCGCTGTGATGGCTCACGATGGCGTGCAGTACGTCGCCCTTGAGCGCGACGCGCTCGCGAGTCGGGTAGAAGTCGAGGACGTCGTCGACGAGCGGTGCAGCCAGGGCGACGGAGTGCTCGGCGTGCCGCCTCCGATGCACCATGTGTCCGACGTCGTGGAACGCCGCCGCGGTCACGCAGACGACGCACGCGTCCTCGTACGTGAGGTCGAGGTCGTGGTCCTCGACACCCCAGTCGACGTCGCCGCGGAGCAACGCGAGAAGCTCGAGACACCTGCGCTGGACTATCTCGATGTGTTCGGTGCCGTGGTCGTTGTAACCGAGGCGGTCGACGGCGTTGACGTTCTGGGCTTCGACGTACGCCGTCGCCTCCTCGCCGTGGAGTCTGTCGACAACCTCCGGCAGCCTGTCGCCGTCGACGCCGGCTATCGAGGCGTCGACCTCGGCGGTACGCCCCACTGCTAGGCCTCCCGCCTGAGGTCTGTCGCCGTCGTCAGCGCGTGTACCTCGACGTCGACGTCCTCGAGAGCCTCGCGGCCGCCTTCCTCGCGGTCGACGACGACGATTATGTGGCGGACGACGGCTCCGGCGTCACGTAGTTTCTCGACGGCTTCGACGGCGCTGCCGCCCGTCGTGATTATGTCCTCTATCACGACGACTTCCTCGCCTTCGTCGAGCGCGCCCTCTATCGAGTTCCCGGTGCCGTAGTCCTTGGCTCGCTTGCGAGCGATGACGTACGGCAAACCCGACTCGACGCTCGCGACGGCGGCGAGCGGCACGGCTCCGAGCGCCACCCCCGCTAGCTTTTCGGCACCGAGGTCGCGTGCGACCTCCGCGACTGCGCGTCCCACGGTCTCGAGCGCGTCGGGCTGGGTCTCGAAGACGTACTTGTCGACGTAGTAGTCGCTCTTCCGGCCGCTCGACAGAGTGAACTCGCCGTGCAAGACGGCGTCGGACTCCCTCAGGGCGTCGGCGACGTCGCCTCTGCGTTCGACGTTCATCAGTATGGCTCGTCCTTGAGTCCGAGTTGGTACGCAATAAAGTTCGTGGATACGTGGAGCAACGGCGTGATGACGACGACGACGAGCACTACGTCGAGAGTGAACTGCTCGACGAACCAGTCGTGCGCGAGCGGCAGCGTGACGGCGAACGCGCCGACGACGAAGTCGAGCTGGTCGAGCGGTGGCATCGGTCTGCCGCGCTCGCGCCCGGTACGGCGTTTGACGAACGACGCGCCCATGTCGCCGAGTATCGCGCCGAGCGCGAGACCGAACGCCGCCGTCACGGGGAACTCGGGGAGCGACGCCCCGAGGACGTCGAGCGGCGCGATCTGGTTGAGCAGGAGGGCGAGGACGAAGCCAGCGAGCACGCCGCCTGCGCTCCCTCTCCAGGTCTTGCCGTCGCCCAGCAGACGTCTTCCGTTCCAGGTCCGGCCGCCGTCTACGGGGGGTCCGCCTCCGAAGAGGACGGCTGCGTTGTTCGGGATGTACGCGGGCAGCATCAGCCAGAACGCGAGCAAGACGGTTGCCAGGACCGACATGGCCCGTAAGAGTCGGGACGTTAGAAAAGAGTTTTGGGTTGGTGTCCACGTGGTTCTCACGTGGCTTCGACGAAACGCGTCGTGCTAGCGGCGTTCTTCGCGAACCTCGGCATAGCTATCGCGAAGTTCGTCGCGTGGACGATGACGGGTAGCTCGAGCATGTTGAGCGAGACGTACCACTCGTTGAGCGACACGGGCAACCAGGTGTTGCTGTTGCTCGGCATCCGTCTTTCGGAGAAAGAGGCGTCTCGCGCCCATCCGTTCGGACGCGGCAAGGAGCAGTTCTTCTTCGCTTTCGTGGTCTCCGTGATGTTGTTCGCCGTCGCCGGCTACGCTTCGTTCCGTCACGGCTACCACAAGCTGGGTTCGGCGCACGTCGACCGTAGCTTCACGGTGAACTACGTCGTCCTCGCTCTCGCGCTCGCGTTCGAGACCTACGCGCTCTACCGAGCGTACTCCGGCGTGAAACGAGAGATGAGCGAGGAGGGTTTCGACTCGATAGCCGAGGCCTTCCGGCGTTCCAAAGACGCACCCCTGATAACGGCTCTGACGGAGGACGCCGTCGCGGTCGCCGGGATACTCGTTGCTTTCGCCGGCGTCGGCTTGACGGACGTCACGGGCGAGTCGGTCTACGACGCGTCCGCGAGCATCGTCATCGGCGGACTGCTGATGTCGTTCGCTCTCGCGCTCGCCTACGAGAACAGGGGGTTGATAGTCGGAGAAGGAGTGACCGCCAGGGAACGCGAAAGCCTCGTAGAAGCCGTCTCCTCCCGGGAGCACGTCACCGACGTCGTCGACCTGCGTACGCTCCACCTGGGACCCGCCAGCGTGCTCGTAGCCGTCGAAGTGGCTTTCGACTCCGGCCTCACCCTGGAGGGCGTCGAGGAGGCGACCGACGGGATAGAGCGAGCGATACAGGAGGTCGTACCGGAGGCCGACAGGATATACGTGGAGTCCAACGGCTCCGAGCGCTAGACTCGCTCGCCGATCTTCTCGCGGAGGACTTCGCTGACGAGTTCGCCGTCGGCCTTGCCGCGCAGCTCGCCCATCACGACGCCCATCAGCGCGCTGAACGCCTCCATGCCCTGTTCGTCCACGAGTTCGGCCTTCGAGTCGAGAACGTCGACGACGACGTCCTCCACCTCCTCGCGCGCGGCGCTCCCGAGGTCGGCTCGCTCGACGGCTACGTCGGGCGGCGTCCCCTCGGCGGCAGCCCGCAGGAGGTCGGGCAGGGCCTCGCGTGCGACGTCGCCGGAGTCGACGAGCGAGAGCGCCGCGAGCAGGTCTCCGTCGTCTATCGCGGCGACATCGACGTCGTCTCGCCTTAGCTCGACGAGCGTTCCCGTGAGGGTCGACGCGACGAGCCCGGGGTCTACGTCGCGGTCGACTGCTTCCTCGTACAGCGACATACGTCGGCCGTACGCCACCCGGCGAGCGAGGTCTTCGTCGAGACCGTGGTCGACGGCGTAACGACGTGCGCGTTCGTCCAACAGCTCCGGGGGCTCGGCCTCGACTTCGCTGAGGTCTACGGGGTAGACGTCGGTCTCCGGGTACATGCGGGCGGCGCCGGGGAGCGGCCGGAGGTAGCTCGACGTGCCGTCTTCGAGGGCGTCTCGCGTCTCCTCGGGCACGCCTTCGAGCGCCTGGCGCGCGCGGTCGGCCACGGCTTCGACGGCGCTCTCCGCGACGTCGGGGGCGTCGGCGACTATCACGACCGCGTCTTCTCCGCGGGCGTCCAAGGCTTCGCGGAGGTCTTCGACCTCGGTCTCCGTCACGCCGTAGGCGGGTAGCTCGTCGGTGTGGAAAACGCCGCCGGCGCCGCGTTTCCTTGCGCGGTCGCTGAACTCGGTTCCGAGCCTGCGGTCGGGCTGTATCTCGCGGCCCACGACTCCGTCGAAGCCACGTAGCACGACGGCGTATACCGCTCCGCTGTCGTCGAGCGCGCCCTGTATAACGCCGGAGTCGGTGTCCTCGAACACACCGGTGACGTCGGCCGTGCGTCCCACCTCGGCGTCTCTCTCGCGTAGTTCGTCGCGTATCTCGAGCAGACCTCGCTGTCGTTCGACCTCGTTCTCCACGAGCTCGGCGATTCCCGCGAGGTCCTGCACGCCCTTCATCTCTATCCGCGCGCCGCCTTCGATAGAGACGTTTAGGTCCTGTCGGATGGTGCCGATGCCGCGCTTAACCTTCCCGGTCGACCGGAGCACCATGCCGATGTGTTCGGCGACCTCCTGAGCCTGCTCGGGCGAGCGGATGTCGGGCGCCGTACCTATCTCTACGAGCGGTATACCCAGGCGGTCGAGGCTGTAGACTGGTCCCTCCGGCCGTTCGTCGACGCGCTGCGCCGCCTCTTCTTCGAGCGCGAGCGCGTCTATCCCGACTTCGCCTTCGTCGGAGGTGACGGAGCCGCCGTAGGCGAGCAAGCTCGTGCGCTGGAAGCCCGTCGTGTTCGAGCCGTCGATCACGAGCTTCCGCATCACGTGGGCTTCGTCGACCGACGTCATGTCGAGCGCCGCCGCGACTTCGAGCGCCGTGTCGAGCGCCTCCCGGTCTAGCGGCGCCGGCGGCTCCTCGTCCTCTTCCACGAGACACGTGGTGTCGTAGCCGAGGTAGGTGAACCTGCGTTCGAACCGGCTCTCCTCGAGCGCGGCTTCGTCTACCTCGCCTAGCTCGCTCTTCGTCGGATGTAGGTAGCGCTGTACCTCGTGGGTCGCGTCCTCGGTCTCCCGTAGCTCGGTGGGACATCCGCAGAACAGCTTGGAGTCGGTGTCGAGCTGCTGGTGTATCTCGAGCCCGACCTTGAGGCCGAGGTCGTCGTAGTCCATCGGCGTCATGGTGGACGGGCTCGTTCATAAGTCCCGCGTTCGCTCGTGGCGTCGGATACCGCGACGTACGTCGGCCGTCGTCCATTACAGGGGAAAGCTTCGTATACCTCCGTCGGAAAATCCACGTATGTTCACCTGGCTCCGTGCGTTGGGACGTTGGCTCGAGGCCAACGTCGTGCTCGCACCCATCGTGCTAACCCACATCAGAGACGTCAAGAAGTTCGTTCTGTTCGGAGGGCCGCGGGAGCTCACGCCCGAGCAGAAGAGAGAGCGCGGACGCCGGATACGTCTCGCGTGCGAGCGACTCGGAGTCACCTACATCAAGCTAGCTCAGTTCCTCACCACGCGTCCGGACTACGTGCCGCCGGAGTACATGGAGGAGCTAGAGAAACTGCAGGACGAGGTCCCGCCTGCGCCCTACGAGGACGTCAAGAGAACGGTCGAGGAGGACCTCGGGCCGATAGACGAGGTGTTCGACTCGTTCGAGGAGGAAGCCATTAGCGGTGCGTCGATAGCTCAGGTCCACCGGGCGACCATCGACGGCAAGGAAGTCGCAGTCAAGATACGACGGCCGGGGCTGGAGCGCACGGTGCACGCCGACCTAAAGATGCTCGCGCTGGTCGCGCCGCTCGCCGGTGGCTTCCTCCGGTTCGTCGGCCAGAGGTCGCACGCCGACACTACCGAGGGAATCATCGGCATGTTCCGCGAGAACATCGTTCTCGAGATGGACTTCGAACGCGAGAAACAGATAATGGACGAGATACGGACGTACGTCGAGGAAGACGACGTCGAGGACGTCGTGATACCCCGCACGATAGACAGCCACTGCTCGGGCCGCGTGATAACGATGGAGTACGAGCCCGGCGTCAAGATAAAGGAGGTAGCCGAGCTCCAGGAGATGGACGTAGAGCTCGAGGACGTCGTCGACACGACCACGGAGATATACCTCCGGATGCCGTTCGAGTACGAGGTGTTCCAGGCCGACCCCCACTACGGCAACATCGCGGTCAACGAGGACGGCGAGGTCGTGATATACGACTACGGAATCGCGCTCAAGGTCGGGGAGTTCGACGACGAACGCGACTCCGAGGAGCTTCTCGAGGCGTTCGAGGCGCTGTTCGTCGGCATCGGTCTCCAGGACGCCGAGGTCGTCCTGAACTCGATGATAGACATGGACGTCATCGACCCCACCGACCCCGACATGGACATGGAGACGATCCAGGAGCTAGCCGACATCATGATACGTGACGTCGGCGGAGGCGGCGGCATAAGCCACGACGACATCGAGAAAGCCGAGGAGATGCTGATGGAGCGAATGGGAGACCACCCGCTCCACCTCCATCAGGACGTCATCCTTCCTTTCCGGACGACGGTGGGCGTCGAAGGCCTGTGCGCCAACGTTCTGCCGGAGTACGACTTCTCGTCGAAGCTCGCGGAGTTCTTCGTCGAAGGCGGAGTCGAGATAGACGAGCGGTTCATGCAGCCCGTCGTAGGCGAGTACGAGGAAGAGCGCGAGCGCCGCCGGAAGAAAAGAAGGCGGCGCACCAACCTCGCTCGGCTCCTCGTCGGAGCGGGTTCGCTCGGAGTCGCCGGCGGCGCCGCGCTGTGGCTCGGAGCCCTGAACCCGTGGTCGGTTCCCGCTTACGTCGTCGCGGCGCTCGGCGGCCTCTGGATATACAACACCACGAAGGACCGCGGCCCTCTCGGTCCGACGCAGTACGCGACGCGGTACAGGATGGAGCAGTGGGAGGAGGGCGAACGGCCTCCCGAGGATGAGGACCTCGAAGCCGTGGCGACGTCCGAGGACTGAACGTCTACCTGCGGTCGAAGCGGTGGTCGCCGGGCTCTCCCCGGAGGACGTAGACGGGGAAGCCGTGGCTCTTGAGGTGGGCGGCGACGCGCGCCTGCCTGCGGCTCAGCCGGCTCGAACCGCGTTTTACCTCGACGAAGCAGTCTTCGGTCGGCCGCCATCCCGAGTCGAACGAACGGTGGCCGTCGACCTCTACGAAGTAGTCGGGGACGCCCGGGAGGCCGGGCGAGAAGCGGTCTACGAGGCTCGCGTGGACCTCGGGGTAGAGGCTTTCGAGGGCGTCGGCCGCCGGCCTCCGTGGCGTCAGGCCGCGGCTCTCGCACACTTTTTCGAAGTAGGCTTCGAACTCCCGGCCGCTCCGCTGGTTGTCTCCCGACGTCAGGCTGCGGTTCGACAGGCTCCCGGTGCGCCGAAGGTGGCGCCACAGCCTGCCTTCTACGCGCCGGAGGACTCCGTGTCGAGCGAGAGCGGGGTACGGCGAGCGCTCCGTGCGGAGCAGGCTACGGAGGTCGTCGCGTGTCTCGACGTCGTCGAGGTGCCTGCGGAGGGCGGCGGCGAGCGCGTCGTCCAGACGGCGGGAGTCGTCGACGTGCGACGTGACGTCTACGGCCGAACTCGGGGTCGAACCCCGGTATATCGCGCGTACCTCGCTGTCGAGGCCGCGCGCGAGTTCGCGGAGGTAGGCTCTGTCACCGTCACCGGAGTCGAAAGCCGCAGGTATCGACCGGAGGGTTACGTCGCGTGACACGGCTCCGAGCGGACCGGACTCTAGCGCGTCGCGTAGACTACGGGCTCCGTCCTCCGTCGCGGCGGCGGCGTGCACCGTCCCGCCTTCGACTTCGATGCCGACGTGCCACCTGAGTGGCTGGAGGCCGGCTCGTTCGAGGCCGTCGAGGTAGCAATCGATGCAGACGACGTCGAGCGCACCGGGGTCGCGACGGAGTCCGCTTGAGAACCTCGTGGTCTCGAACGCCGGAGTCGAGCGACATCGACCGCAGGCTTCCTCCGTCGGTCGGTGGACGGCCATCGGTCGACCTACGGGACGCCGTAAATCAAGGCTTACGCTACGTCAGAGCGCGCCGCGCGCCACCATCCTCGCCGCGAGCAAGACGAGCAGGACGCCGAAAGCCCTGCGCACCGTCGCTTCGGGCACGTGCCGCGCGGTCGACGGCCCGAGGTAGGCGCCGACGGTCACGCCGGCTATCAGAGGCAGAGCTAGATCGGGCACGAGGTTGCCCTGCTGCCACTGTCTCGCGGACGCGACGACGGCTCCCGGGAACATCGCGAACAAAGAAGTCGCTACGGCCCGCGTCATCGTGAGCCCGAGGACGAAAACGAGGACGGGCACCATCAGGGAGCCGCCGCCGATGCCGAACAAACCCGAGGAGAAGCCGACGACGACGCCGAAGCCCGACGCCAGAGCTACCTGGGCCCCGCGAGCGAGTCCGTCGAACTCCATCCGCGACGCTGTCTCCCGGTCGACCGCCATCTTGAATCCAGGGTATATCAGGAAGATGCCGAAGAGGACCGAGAGCACGTCGTCGGGGAGCACGTCGCTCGCCGTCGCCCCGACGTAGGCGCCCGCCACCGTCGAGGGCATCAGGAGGAGGCCGAGACGGACGTCGACGGCTCCGTCGCGCAGGTAGCCGGCGCTCGACGACAGCGAGGTGAACGCGACGGCGGCGATGCTCGTGCCCACGGCTACCTTCGTCTCGCCGACGTAGCCGCCGAGCACCAGCAGCGGCACGATGAAGCCGCCGCCTCCGACGCCGAGCAACGCGGATACGAGGCCTATGGCTACGCCGGCGAACGCTAGGGCGGCGTGCTCGAGCATACGTCACGCGAGCGTCTGTCGAAGGTCAATCTTTTCTTTCGGCGGCGCGTCGCTCGGCCATGCGCGTCTCGAACCTCACGAGGGACTCCCTGAAGTTCACGTCGAACGCCTTCCTCGTCGAACCCGACGGAGAAGGCAGCGTCGTGCTCGTCGACGCCGGAGCCGACGGGTCGGCTTTCGACGGCGTCGACCGCCTGGACCGCGTGGTGCTCACGCACACGCACCACGACCACGTCGACGCGCTCGACGGCGTCGTCGAACGTTTCGACGTCGACGTCTGGGGATACGACGTCTCGCTGCCTTACGTCGACCGTGCGCTCGAAGACGGCGACGTGATAGAGATGGGTGGAGGTGAGTTCACCGTGCTCTACACGCCCGGCCACAAGGACGACCACGTCTGTCTCTACTGCCGCGACGAGGGCGTGCTTTTCAGCGGCGACCTCGTCTTCCCCGGTGGAGCGTTCGGTCGCACCGACCTGCAGGACGGTGACCGGGACGTCCTCGTAGACAGCATACGGAGGCTCGTGGAACACGTGGGAGACGGACCGCTCCGGGAGATGCACGCGGGGCACGAGCCCTCGGTACACGAGGACGTCGACAGACACCTGCGTGCGTCGTTGAGGAACGCCGAGAGGATGGGCTGAGTCGGTCGAGCTATCTTCCGCCGCTCGCCGCCGGGATGATACGTATCTCGTCGTCTTCGTCGAGCGCGGTGTCGAGCCCGTCTTCGTCGCGGACGTCGCGGCCGTTGACGTAGACGTTGATGTACTCCTTCATCTCGTCTCCGTCGAGCACCTTCTCCTCTATCTCGCTGCCGTGGCCGTCGGTGTAGGCGTCGAACGCCGCGCGCACGGTGTCGCCTTCGACGTCGACTTTCTCGGCGGAGCCGCCGTCGCTGAGCACGGCGGGCACCTTGATGGTGGGCATGGTTCATCTTGGCTGGCTCGCTCCAAAAGGCCATCGGATTGAAGGGTGGCTCGTACGCAGACGGCTCAGCCTACCACGTCGACCTCGGTCTCCTCGAACTCGTCTCCGGTCCACCGCCAGGCGCCGACGAAGGGTTCGTCCGGACCGAGGGAGACGATGACGTAGACGTGGTCCGGCCACGTCGCACGGGCTTCGTCGGTCTCGCTGGGATGCTCGGGGCCCTCGGGGTGCGAGTGGTAGAAGCCGACGACGTCGAGGCCGAGTTCCTGCTCTACCTCGTCTATCGCGCGTAGCTGGTCCTCGGGCTCCATGAGGTAGTTCGTCCTCGGTGTCTCGCTGACGTTCTCTACCTCGACGGAGTGGCTGACGTGGTCGCTCTCGCGGTCGCCGGCGAGGACGCCGCATATCTCGTGCGGCCGGCCGCGTCTGGCGTGTTCGACCAACCGGTCGATGACGTCGGCGTCGAAGCTCGTCATGGTCGGTGTTGTCGGGGCGTCGTGTTGTAGGTTGCGGGCTGACGCCGGCCACGCGTCCGCAGACGCGGTGACAGGAGATAAGTCGCTGGCTCCCTTACTTCGGTTCGATGGAAGCGACTTTCGCGGGAGGCTGTTTCTGGTGCACGGAGGCGGCTTTCGAGCGCGTTCCGGGCGTCTTGGAGGCTACGCCGGGCTACGCCGGCGGCGAGACGGTGGAGCCGACGTACGAGGAGGTGTGCTCGGGCTCCACGGGTCACGCCGAGGTCGTCCGGGTCCGTTTCGACGGCGACGTCGTGAGCTACGACGACCTGCTCGACGTCTTCTTCGCGGTGCACGACCCGACGACGTTGAACCGGGAGGGCCCGGACGTCGGCTCGCAGTACCGGTCGGCGGTCTACTACCACGACGAGAGCCAGCGCGAGGCCGTCGAGCGGAAGATAGAGGAGCTTCGGGCCGACGGAGTCGACGTCGTGACGGAGGTCGAGCCCGTCGGTGAGTTCTACGTCGCAGAGGACTACCACCACGACTACTACGAGCGCAACCCGGACGCCGGGTACTGCAGGGTTAACGTGCCTCCTAAGCTGGAGAAGGTCGACGAAGTCGTGGGTTCGAGGGGTTAGACGCCGGAGGGCGGCTACGTGTGAGTCGAGTGACTACACCACCAGAGTTATGTTCCGAAACACACATATAGGTGTTAAGGAGAGGCTAGCCCAACTTGAACCCGAGAGTCCTTGTTGTGGACGACGAGGAAGACGTCGCCTCGATGTACGCCACCTGGCTGGACGACGGATACGACGTCAGAGAGGCACACGGGGGCGACGAAGCGCTCGACGTCCTCGAAGACGAAGACGTAGACGTCGTCCTCCTCGACAGACGGATGCCCGACATCAAGGGCGAGGAAGTGCTCGAAAGACTGCGGGACAGAGGACACGACTGCCGCGTCGCCGTCGTCACCGCCGTCGAACCCGACTTCGACATCATCGACATGGGCTTCGACGACTACCTCACGAAACCCGTCTCGCGCGACGAACTCCTCGACACCGTGGAAGCGCTCGTAAACCGCAGCCGTTACAGCGAGAAGACACGCGAGCAGTACGCGCTCGTCAGGAAGAAGACGGCGCTAGAGGAGTCTAAATCACACGAAGAGATAGAGGGAAGCGAGGAGTACGACCGCCTCGTCGACGAGATACAGGAGGTCAGCGAGGAGACACGAGAGCTGCTCGACGAGATGCGCGACGAAGACTACCGACGCGTGCTCGAAGAGCTCGACTGACCGGCCCGCGGTCACTCGGGCTTGACCGCGCGGAACAGACCGTGGACCCACGCGCCGTTCTTCAGCATCGGATACTGGTGGTAGGCCGCCTTCAGATGAAGCCACTGGGTCTCCGAGCGGATGCGCAGCAACCTTAACATCAAGGCGACGGGGAACGTCAGCACCGTCATCAGGTAAATCCTGCGCGCGGACGGAAGCACGGAGTCGAACCGGTCCTCGAACTCGACGTCCTCGAAGCCGACGTCGAACAGCGCCTCCCGGAACTCAGCCACCGTCGTCAGGTTGGGCGCCGCCATTCCCTCCAGCATGGCGTCGACGCCCTCGCGCTCCGACTCCGACAGGTCGCGGCGGCCTAGCAAGCCGTCGGCGACGACGATACGGCCGCCGGGACGGAGCACGCGGTACATCTCCCGGAGCAGTTCGGTCTTGTCCTCTGCGTGACACGCCGACTCGACGAGCCAGACGACGTCGAAAGAATCGTCCTCCAGACCCGTGTCGACGTAGTCGGCGACGTGGAACTCCGTCCGGCTCTCGACGCCGTGTCGGGCGGCGCCCCGCCGCGCTTTCTCGATCTGGTTGGCGTTGATGTTGACTCCCACGACTTCGGCGTCTCGCTCGCTCGCCAGCCAGATGGCGCTGCCGCCGACGCCGCATCCGGCGTCGAGCACGCGGTCGCCCTCCCCGACGCCCGCGCGGTCGGCGACCACTCGGTTGAGGTTGACTACGGCGTCGCCGAGTCGGCGGTTTTCGTCGTCGTGGTAGCCGTAGTGCATCGACAGGTGGTCGTTGGTGCCCCACATCATCGCGTAGTCGACCTGGCACTCGTCGTAGTACTCGTTGACCCTGTCGACGACTTCCTCGCTTGACATCGAGCGGTGTAGGCGGGCCGGGGCAAAAGGGGTTGCGACGTCCTTCCGACGTCGCACGCTGCCGCCGGGTCCACCGCCATCACCCCGAGTTAAGGACTCCGGCCGTGTAGAACGAGTCGATGGACCTGCTTCTCGTCGGCCACGTCGCGGCTTTCGGCGTCGCCGGCGTCGTCTGCCTCGCCGCAGTCCCCCGCGCGCTCGAAGTCGGGCACCGGGCGACGCGAGAGGGTCTCGTCGGCGTGCTCGTCACGGCCGCGCTGTGGTCGTTCGGCTACGTAGGCTACTTCACGATGCCGGGCGACGGCCTCAAGACGGCGTCGTACGTCTTCGGCCTCGTCGCCGCGTGGTTCTGCGTCGGAGCCTGGCTCTACTTCGCGATGGCGTACACCGGCAGGTCGCCGAAACGGGCTCCTTACGCTCGTGTCGTGGCCGCGGCGTTCGTCGCCGTCGCGGTCTCGAAGGTGGCGAACCCATTGCACGGCCTCTACTTCGAGACGTCGTACGCCACGGAGCCGTTCGCTCACCTCGCCGTCCACCACGGCCTTCTCCACTGGGTGGTGCTCGCGGCGTCCTACGTCGTCGTCGGCGTCAGCTTCTTCATGCTGTTAGAGCGGTTCTACGAGGCGGGAGTCGACGCGAGACCGCTGGTCGTGCTCGTCGGTTTCACCGGGGTGCCAGTCGGCCTCAACGTCCTGGGGATGACGGAGTCGTCGCTCCTGCCGCTGTGGTACGAGCCGCTCGGCGTCGCGGTGTTCGCAGTCGGCACGCTGTACGTCTACCTCGACAGGTTCGAGGCCGTGCGGTTCACGGGCGACGGCGGCGCCACGGTGCTGCTAGACGCCGACGGCTCGATACGCGATGTTGGAGTCGCGGCCGGCGACCTCCTCCCGGGGGTCGACGAAGCCAGGGGGAAAACCCTCGCGGAAGCCGTCCCCGGTCTACCCGACAGCCGCCCTGACGGCGCAGTCGTCGAGGTCGGAGACGGCAGGTACGTCGAGATGTCGGCGCGGCCTACGTCCGTCCGCGGGGAGACGACTGGCTACGTCGTCTCTGTCTCCGACGTCACCGAGCGCGAACGCTACCGCGAGGCGCTCGAACTCCGGACGGAGCAGCTCGAGACGTTGAACCGAGTGATAAGACACGACATACGTAACGACATGACGGTGATGATCGGCTGGCTCGAGCTAGCGTCCGAGCACGTCGACGACGAGGCCAAGGACGCCTTCGACCGAGTCGTCCGGCGCGCACATCACGTCGTCGACCTCACGGAGAACATCCGCGACATAGTCGACTCGCTCTCGGTCGAAGGCGAGGTAGAGCTACGGCCGGCCGACGTCGTAGAACACCTCGAGATGGAGGTGGAGGCCACACGCGAGTCAAATCCAGAGGCCACGATAGAACTGGACGGAGACCTGGAGTCGGTCGAGGTCGACGCCAACGAGATGCTCTCGTCCGTGTTCCGCAACCTCCTGACCAACGCCGTCGTCCACAGCGACAGAGAGTCGCCGCACGTCGAGGTGTCGGTTGAGGTGACCGGGGACTCGGTCCGCGTCCGCGTCGCCGACGACGGACCCGGCGTGCCCGACGACCGCAAGACCGCGGTCTTCGGCCGTGGCGAGAAGGGAGTCGACAGCCCGGGCACCGGCGTAGGCCTCTACCTCGTCGACAGGTTGGTCGATTCTTACGGCGGCGACGTATGGATAGAGGACAACGAGCCGCGCGGCGCGGTCTTCGTGGTCGAGCTTCCGCTGGCGACGGGAGACTGACCTCGGCCTCCGGCGTCGACGCACGCCGACGGCTTCCGACAACACTAACTTGTAGATGCCGGTAGTTGGGGTCGATAGATGAGACTTCACGAGTACCAGGCCAAACAGGTGTTCGCCGACGCCGGCATACCGACTCCGGAGGGCGACGTCGCCTCGACGCCGGAGAGAGCGAGGGAGATAGCACAGGGCGTGGGAGGCGCAGTCGCCGTGAAAGCGCAGGTTCACGTCGGCGGACGCGGCAAGGCCGGCGGCATCGAGATAGCGGAGACGCCGGAGGAGGCGTACGACGCCGCCGAACGCATCCTCGGTATGGACGTCCGCGGCAAGACGGCGGAGCAGGTTCTCGTCGAGGAGGCCGTCGACATCGACGACGAACTCTACCTCGGCGTCACGCTCGACCGGACGCGAGGCCGCGGAGTCGCCATGGTGTCCAGCCGCGGCGGCGTCGACATCGAGGAGGTCGCCGAGGAACACCCCGACGCCATCTCCCGCGAGCACGTCGACCCCGCGTACGACCTCATGGGATACCAGGCGCGCCGCGCGGTCTACGACGCCGGAGTCGACCGCGACGTCGCGAGCGACGTCTACGGCGTGCTCGACAAGCTCTACGGTCTGTGGAGCGACGGCGACGGCGACGACGCCGAGATAAACCCCCTGATGGTGACGTCGGACGGCGAAGTCGTCGCCGCCGACGCCGTGTTCAACGTCGACGACAACGCGCTCTACCGACAGCCGGATCTCGCCGAGATGGAGGAGGAGGCGTTCGACGACGACTTCGAAGCCCTGGCGTCCGAACGCGGCTTCGACTACGTCAGGCTCGACGGCGACGTCGGCATAGTCGGCAACGGCGCCGGCCTCGTGATGACGACGCTCGACCTAGTCGACCACTACGGTGGCTCGCCCGCCAACTTCCTCGACGTCGGAGGAGGCGCCAAAGCCGACCGCGTCCGAGGCGCGCTCGACCTCGTGTTCGAGGACCCGAACGTCGAGTCCGTCGTGTTCAACATATTCGGCGGGATAACCCGGTGCGACGAGGTCGCGACCGGCATAAACGAGGCTCTCGAGGGCTTCGACGAGATACCACGGCCTCTCGTCGTCAGGCTGACGGGGACGAACGAGGAAGAAGGACGCGAGATACTCACCGACAGGGTCGAGGTCGCCGAGGGCCTCGACGAAGCCGTCCGCCGGGCGGTCGAGCTAGCGGGAGGTGAAGCCTGATGTCGGTCTTCGTCGACGAAGACACGAGGCTCGTCGTACAGGGCGTGACCGGCGAGGAAGGCGGCTTCCACGCCGAGAGGATGCAGGAGTACGGCACCGAAGTCGTCGCCGGCGTGACGCCGGGCAAAGGCGGGAGCGAGGCCGCGGGCGTCCCGGTCTACGACTCCGTCGAGGAGGCCGTCGAAGAAGAGGACGTCAACGCCTCCGTCGTCTTCGTGCCGCCGGCGTTCGCCGCCGACGCCGTCATGGAGTCGCTCGACGCCGAACTCGACCTCTGTGTCGCTATAACCGAGGGGATACCGAAGCACGACATGACGCGCGTCAACCGCCGTCTCGACGAGGTCGGGACGCGTCTCGTAGGCCCCAACTGCCCCGGCGTCATAACCCCGGGGGAGGCGAAGGTAGGTATCATGCCCGGCGACGTCTTCACGTCGGGTGAAGTCGGCCTCGTGTCGCGTTCTGGCACGCTGACCTACCAGCTCGTCGACTCGCTCGGGCGCCGCGACGTAGGCCAGAGCACCGTCGTCGGGATAGGCGGCGACCCGATCATCGGCACGGACTTCGTCGACTGCCTCGAGGCGTTCGAGAGCGACCCGGAGACCGAGGTCGTCGTGCTCGTGGGCGAGATAGGCGGTGACGACGAGGAACGCGCCGCCCGGTGGATAGAGGACAACGCGTCGAAGCCCGTCGTCGGCTTCGTCGCCGGCAGGACTGCGCCGCCGGGCAAACGGATGGGGCACGCGGGCGCGATAGTCAGCGGCGGCGGCACGGGGACTGCGGACAGCAAGATACAGGCTCTCCGGGACGCCGGAGTCGAGGTACCCGACACTCCGGCCGAGGTAGCCGAGCGCGTCGAAGACCTCGTTAGATAGAGGTAGATGAAGCTGAAGGCCGACCTCCACGTCCACTCCGGGTCGTCTTACGACGGCGAGGGCTCGGTCGACGAGATACTCGACGCCGCCGAAGAGTCGGGTCTCGACGTCGTCGCGGTGACCGACCACGACGAGATAGACGCCTCGCTCGAGGCCGTAGAAGAGGCCGTCGAACGCGACGTCGTCGCGGTGCCCGGAGTCGAGGTGTCGTCGGCCGACGGACACGTGCTCGCGTGGAACGTCCGCGAGAGACCGCGTCCCGGCAGGTCCGTCGAGGACACCGTGGACGAGATACGCGACCTGGGAGGAGTGGCCGTCATACCGCATCCGTTCCAGCGGCTTCGTCACGGCGTCGGCGGCGTGGAGGACTGCGACGCCGTCGAGGTCTACAACAGCCGCTTGCTTACGGGTTGGTCTAACCGGCAGGCGCGGAGGTTCGCATCCCGCCACGGTCTACCGATGGTCGCGGGTAGCGACGCCCACATCGTGGACATGATAGGCCGGGCTTTCTTCCACGTCGACGCCGACTCGCGGACCGCCGACGCCGTCGTCGACGCCGTCGTCGCCGGAGACACCGAGGTAGGCGGGAAGCGGACGCCCCTGTTGTTGAGCGTCCGTCAGTGGGCGGTCGGCGGCCTCCGGAAGGTGCGCGCCAAGCTACCGGCTCCCTGAAGCCGGCTAGAAGTGCTCCTACAGTTCGCCTGTCGCCCGCTTACTCCTCGTCTTCGTCGAGCAGCGAGTCGACGAACTCCATGGCGTCGAACTCCACGAGGTCGTCGTAAGCCTGTCCGACACCGAGGTAGAGGATGGGGCTGCCGGTGACGTGGGCTATCGAGACGGCTGCTCCGCCGCCGGAGTCGGCGTCGGCCTTCGTGAGCACGACGCCGTCTATCTCGGCGGCGGCGTCGAACTCCCTCGCGCGCCGGACGGCGTCCTGACCCGCGACGGCTTCGTCGACGAACACCGTGAGGTCGGGGTCGACGACGCGGTCTATCTTCCTGAGCTGGTTCATGAGGTCGTCGCTCGTGTGCAGCCGGCCGGCGGTGTCGCCGAGCACGACGTCGACGTCGTTGGCTTCGGCGTACTCCACGGCGTCGTAGATGACGGCGGCGGGGTCGCCGCCCTGCTCGTGCTTGATGAGCTTGACGTCGACGGCTTCGGCGTGCTCCTGTATCTGCTGGTTGGCTCCCGCGCGATACGTGTCTCCGTTGGCTATCACCGACGTGTAGCCCTCGCGGTCGAGCAGGTGGGCTATCTTGGCTATCGAGGTCGTCTTGCCGACGCCGTTTACGCCGGTGAAGACCACTACGACGGGTTCGTCGGCGTCTTCGACGTGGTCGAGCAGGTCGAGGCCGTCCACGTCTATGACCTCGACGAGGGCGTCGCGGAGGGCGTCCATCACGAGGCCGTGTTTCGACTCCCGCCAGTGGCGTTTCCCGCCCAACAGGTTGTCGCGGACTCCGTCGACTATCTCGCGCGCGACTTCGACCTCGACGTCGAGCGCGAGAAGCTGTAGCTCTAGCTCTTCAAGCGGGCGTTCAAGGGCGTCTTCGTCGATGACGAACGCACGTTCGCCGACGAGCGTCCGGGCCTTGCTGCCGATTCCGGCGGCGACGCCGGAGTCGTCGTCTTCGTCTTGGCCCTCACCTCCTCCTTCGGTGGCCTCGCGCTCTCGCTCGTCGGCCTCCGCGGCGTCTTCCTGGACTTCCGGGCCGTCCTCGGCGTCTTGGACGTCCTCGGCCTCGTCTATCGCTTCCTCGGCGTCCTCGGTGAAACCCCCGAGTCTGTCGCGGAGTCCATCGAACATCTATCCCATCTGGCTCTGCGCCCTGCGTGCGACGTCCTCTAGCTCCTGCCGCCGCGACTCGACCTCGTTCCGGAGCTCCTGTTTGGCGTCCTCCAGCTCGTCTATCTTGTCTTCGAGCACGTCGACGGCGTCGTCTCGCTCTAGCTCCACGGAGGTGTCGGCTCCGACTCCGACGACGACTTCGTCGACGTGTTTCACGTTGGCGCGCACCCTGGCGTCTCCGCCGAGAGGCACGAGCACGTCGGAGCCGTCCTCGATGGTCTCGAGCGACTCGACGGCGTCCTCGCAGCCCTGTATCTCGACGTCCAGCTGGGCGACGGCCTGCTGAAGCTGCTCTATCTCCTGCGTCAGGCGCTCGTAAGACTGGGAGAGCGCGAGAGACTCGCGGTCTCCGGCGGCCATCACTCTTCCTCCGCCGGCTGGACGTCGTCGACTTCTATCTGCGTGCGCTTCAGCCGGTGTTTGCTCCCTAGTTCGGCGTACGTCCTCTCGACGGCGACGTCCTCGTTCTCGGCTTCGACGGAACGCGCGAAGTCCCTCGTCTGGCCTCCGGGCTCGAACGTACCTGTCACCTGGTACTCTGTCATGTGTCGAGGAAGGCGACCTGCAGGTATAAGTTTGGTTGGTTCGACGTCGCGCCCGGCGTCACACGAAGCCCAGCGTCTCCTCTATCCGGCCTAGCTCAGGGCCCGTCGTCCCGCTGCCGGCGACGTAGCCCGCGCTGTTGGCTACCAGGCCGCTGCCGACGAGCGGCGTGCCGTAGTTCACGGTTCCGACGTCGACTGCGGTGCCGAACGCGTCTTCGAGCGCCTCTAGCTCGCTCTCGCTCGAACGCGGGTGGGCGAGCGCCCCCCGGTCGTTGACGACGACGGCGGAGCCCACTACCTCGAGGCCCGCGACCGACGTCGTGTGTACGTCTACGTCGAGTGCTTCGGCTACTGCTTCGCGGCCGTCGGCGTCGAGCGCCGGGCTGACTACGGCGGCTTCGTCGTTCGCTGCCACGAGGTTGCCTATCGCCTCCGAGGAGGTGGGATGACGGGTGACGGGTACGTCTAGCTGGCTCTCTATCTCCTGGGTCTCGCGCTCGCTTGCCGACGTCGACACGAGGACTCCGTGTGAGTTCGCGACCGCGAGGCTGCCGATGACCGCGGAGCCTCCGACGGTGCCGCTGTAGACTCCGTCTACGTCTAGCTCGTCGGCTACTTCGTCGGCCTCGACCTCGCCCGCGACCAGTAGGCCGTCGTCGCTGGCTTCGGCGAAGACCCCTACGAACTGGCTGCCGTTGAACTCCGTCCTCAGCATCACTCGGCCATCTCGGCCTCTACGACTCCGTCCTCGAACTTGGCTGCGCGTATCCTGAGTTTCGACGGAACCTTGGTTCGGCCGCGGCTCCAGACGGCGTGGTTTATCGTGGTGTCGAGGTTGACCTCGTCTGCGTCGGCGTCGAACTGTCTCGCGAGGTCCTCGCGGACTAACTTCATGGCTTTGTCGGCGCGCTCTTGTTTCGGCGCGCTCCTCGCGTCCCTGAGGGGGACGGTGATTACGCGTTCCTCCATGTCACTCGTCTATGTCGCTGCGTCGCCAGTTGCGGCGCTTGGGGTTTCGCGTTACCTCTCGGTCTGTCTTCATCATCACCCAGGCGGGCACGCGGACGTTCTGCCGGTTCTTCTTCGCGAGCCGGCGTTTCTTCGCCTTCGTGTTCTTGCTCATGTGGCGCGGTATGCCGGCTCATCATAAATAGGTTGTTCATTGGTCACCGCGTGCCTCCGGCTCGGGACGGAGGCGGCGGGCAGTCCGGGTTTTCGGTCTCGTCGTCGCCCGAGAGGTCGGCCAGGCCACCTCGGGGTGGCGATGGGGCGCCCGGCGACGTGGCTCGCGCTCGGTGCTCGTGCGGCGCTGGCCGGTGGTCGTGGAAGCGCGTCGCCGACTGTAAGCCCGGCCGGTCTCGCGTTGCGCCATACGAAAAACGCTTAGAGGCGGGGGGCTGAAGCCACGGACGCTGAGATGCTCGACATAGAGCTGTTCAGGGAGGAAGCCGAACGCGTGCGGGAGTCGGAGCGACGGCGGGGCAAGGATACGTCGCGCGTCGACGACGTCGTGGAGTTAGACCGCAGGTGGCGTGAGGCGCGGCAGCGTGCCGACGACCTCCGCGCCGAGCGTAACGAGCTCTCTCGCAGGGTGGCCGAGCGGAAGCAGGAGGGAGAGGACGCCTCGGACGTAATCGAGCGCGTCAGCGATATAAAGACCGAGATAGAGGAGGTCGAGGTGGAGGAGGAGAGACTGAAGCGGGAGCGCGACGACGTCCGGTACGAGGTCGGCAACCTCTTGCACGACTCGGTACCGGAGGGCGACGGCGAGGAGGACAACGTCGAGGTGGATAGCTGGGGAGAGCCTCCGGAGCAGGGGTTCGACGTCCTGCCTCACGCAGACTACGTCGAGGTCCGCGGTCTGGTGGACACGGAGAAAGCCGCCGAGGTCACGGGCAGCCGTCACTACTACATGAAGCGTGATCTCGTCCGTCTCGGTATGGCTCTCGAGAGGTTCGCGGTCGACCGGCTGGTGGAGCTGGGTTTCACGCCGATGAAGACGCCGGAGATGCTGGGTCACGAGGCGATGGAGGCCGCCGCCGAGCTAGACGACTTCGAGGAGCAGCTCTACGGCGTCGAGGGCGAGGACTGGTATCTCATCGCGACGTCGGAGCAGACTCTCGGGGCGTATCACTTCGACGAGATACTCGAGCCGGCGTCTCTGCCTCTGAAGTACGCGGGGGTGTCGTCGTGTTTCCGTCGGGAGGCGGGGAGCCACGGCAGGGACACGAAGGGTATCTTCCGCGTGCATCAGTTCGACAAGGTGGAGCAGTACGTCTTCTGTGAGCCCGAGGACAGCTGGGACGTCTTCGAGGAGCTTCGCGGTAACTTCGAGTCGCTCTACCGGGAGCTTGGTCTTCATTACAGGGTGGTTAACGTCTGTACGGGTGACATGAACGACAACGCGGCGAAGAAGTACGATCTCGAGGCGTGGTTCCCGGCGCAGGAGAGGTACAGGGAGCTGGTGTCGTGTTCGAACTGCCTGGACTACCAGGCCCGAAAGCTGGGCGTCCGTATCCGTGGCGAGGACAACCGGACTGCTCACACCCTGAACTCGACGGCTCTCGCGGTTCAGCGTACGCTGTGCGCCGTCGTCGAGCAGAACCAGACGGCCGACGGCCGGGTTAGGGTGCCGGAGGTTCTGGTGGACGAGGGTTACGTCGACTTCGATTTCCTGGGCGGTTGATTGGGCGCTTGCCGGCTCTCTCCCGGAGGGCACTATTATGAGTGTTGGTAATAGCTTCCCCGTGGTTATTAGGCGAGCGCATAAGAAACGGGAAACTTTAAGTTAACTGACCCTCTACTCGGGGACAGGAGATGATCCATGTCAGGTGACTGCTTTTGCCACCGACGGTGAGATAGAGGACAGGATAGACGACCTGCCCCCCAGCGCGAAGCTCGTCTACAAGGTCCTCGAGTACAACGGACAGATGACACAGAAGGAGGTCTCAGAGGAGACCCGTCTCTCCGTTCGAACCGTGAGATACGCCCTCAACAGGCTCGGGGAACGCGACCTCATCAAACAGGTGCCGTGCCTCACCGACGGCAGAAGGACGCTCTACGACGTCGAGGACCACGGCGAAGCCGAGGCGGAGGCCGCGGAGAGCGTGCTCGGCGAGTCCGACTGAAAAAAGCTTCCCGGAGGCGCCCGGTTCGACGGCTTCAGAGTTCGAATTACTGCTGGAGAGCTACGAAAACAAGTCCTACACGATTAAAGATTGAGTCCCCGGCCAAACCGAACGTATAACGTAAGCACGTCGGATACGCCTCGACATGAGCGCCCACGTAGTGGTCCTTGGCGGAGGCTACGCAGGATGCCAGGCCGTCAAGGCACTCGAGAAGAAACACGACGGCGAACTCACCTGGATAAACGAAGACCCATACCACCTGGTGCTACACGAGTCGCACAGGATAATCAGCAACCCAGCCGCCGAAGACGAGATAACCATCGACGTAGACGACATCAAGTCCGACGACACCGCCTTCGTCGAAGGACGGGTCGTCGGCGTCGACGTCGACGAACGCACGATAGAGCTAGAGAGCGGGGACACGGTCGACTACGACTACGTGCTCGTCTGCCTCGGCAGCAGGACGGCTTTCTACGGAATCCCCGGACTCGAGGAACACAGCCACACCCTGAAGTCGCTCGACGACGCCAAGGGAATCCACGAGGACGTCGTCGAAGCCGCCGAAGACGCCACCGAAGACGACCCCGCCGACGTCGTAGTAGGAGGCGCCGGCCTATCCGGGATACAGAGCGCCGGCGAGGTCGCCGAGTACCGAGACGAACACGACGCCAACCTACGCATATACCTCGTCGAAGGCATGGAGACCGTGCTCCCCGGCGCGTCGGAGTCGCTCCAGGACAGGCTCGCCGACATGCTCGTCGAACGCGGCGTCAAGATAATGACCGGTGACTTCATCGGAGAGGTCGACGACGAGACCGTCTACGTCGGCGAAGAGGACGACGGATACAAGGTAGAACTCGACTACGACGTGCTGATATGGACGGGTGGAGTCACCGGCCCCGAGGCAGCCAAGGAGATAGAGGTAGACCGCGACGAACGCAGCAACCAGCTACGGGCAGGCAGGGACTTCACGACGTCCGACGAACGCGTCTTCGCGCTCGGAGACTGCGCCCTCGTAGACCAGAACGGAGAGATGGCTCCGCCGACGGCGCAGGCAGCGTGGATGGCCGCCGACGTCGCCGCCGACAACGTCGTCCGAGCGATAGACGGACGCGACCTCCGCGAGTGGACGTACAAGGACAAGGGCACGTTGATATCGGTGGGTGAGGACGCGGTGGCGCACAACGTCGTCGGCATCCCGGTGGAGACCTTCGGCTGGATACCCGCGCGGTTCCTCAAGAAGATGATCGCGGCGCGCTGGATAGCCGGCATCACGTCGTGGGGACGCGCGCTGGGAGCCTGGAGCCACCTCTGAAGCCACCGGTGGGTCGAGAGGGACTACCTGGACCGCGTCAAAACGTGACACACGGACGGAAAAAGACAAAGGTTTAATGAAAGTAGCCCCTACCGAACCGCACTTAATGCTGCAAGATTCTTCACCGGAGGGAGCCTGAATGGCCGGCTACGACGTGCTGGACCACGAGCTCGTACCGGAGCACGAGGTCCTCGACGAAGACGAGGTAGAGGAGCTCGTCGAACGATACAACGTAAACAAGACCGACCTACCCAAGATAGGTCGGCTGGACGCCGCCGTCAAGGAGCTAGACGCCGGACCGGGCGACGTCCTCAGGATAACGAGGGAGTCCTGGACGACAGACCGAGCCATCGCCTACCGACTGGTGGTGGACGAGTAACCCTTCATCAACAAAATGGACAGGAGAAAGCTAGCCGACGCGTACTTCGACGCCGACCGCATCGCAGAGCACCACATCGAGTCGTTCAACAACTTCCTCCGCCACGGCATGCAGAGGGTGATCAACGAACAGGAGACGATCGACACCGACATAGGCGAGAAGGAAGGCGAGGAAGAGGTCTACGTCCGACTCGGAGAGATAAACGTCGGGACGCCCCAGGTTCAGGAGGCCGACGGCAGCGAGGAACCGCTGTACCCGCAGGAAGCACGCTTGAGGAACATCACGTACAGCGCGCCGATGTACATGGAGATGCAGATAGTCGAGGGCGACTACGAGTACGAGCCCTCGACGACCTACATCGGCGACCTGCCGATAATGATGCGCTCCGACGCCTGCAACCTCGAGGGCCTCGCGGAGAACGAGGTAGTAGAGCTAGGCGAGGACCCAGAGGACCCCGGAGGCTACTTCATTGTCAACGGCAGCGAGCGCGTGCTCATGACGAGCGAGGACCTCGCGCCCAACACGATACTCGCCGAGAAGGACACGAAGTACGGCGACGAGATACAGGTCGCCAAGGTGTTCTCTCACCGGCAGGGCTACCGCGCGCTCGTCGTCGTAGAACGAGGCCGTGACTCGATACTCGAGGTCAACTTCCCGTCGGTGTCCAACAACATCAACTTCGTGACGCTCGTCCGCGCCCTCGGCCTCGAGACAGACGAAGAGATAGTCCAGAGCGTGAGCGAGGACCCCGAGATAGTCAAGTACATGCTCGAGAACCTCGAGGAAGCCAAGGTCGACGACCACGAGGAAGCGATGGAGGAGCTAGGCAAGCAGGTCGCCCGAGGTCAGGCGCGGGAGTACCAGCAGAAGCGCGCGGACTACGTCATAGACCGCTACCTTCTGCCGCATCTCGACGGAGTCAGCGAAGACGACCTCGAGGTCAGGCTCGCGAAAGCCCACTACCTGTGCAGGATGGCGGAGACGTGTTTCGAGCTCGCGCTCGGCCAGAGGAAGCCCGACGACAAGGACCACTACTCGAACAAACGCCTGAAGATAAGCGGCGACCTCATGGAGGACCTTTTCCGCGTCGGCATCAACAAGCTGGCTCGCGACGTGAAGTACCAGTTGGAGCGCGCGAACATGCGGAACCGCGACCTCCACGTCGACACCGTCGTCCGGAGCGACGTCCTGACGGAGCGCCTCGAGCACCCGCTCGCTACGGGTAACTGGGTGGGCGGCCGCTCGGGTGTCGCCCAGCTTCTCGACCGGGCGGACCACATGGCGGTGCTCTCGCACCTCCGGCGGGTGGTCTCGCCTCTCTCGCGCGCGCAGCCTCACTTCGAGGCACGCGACCTCCACTCGACGCAGTGGGGTCGTATCTGTCCGGGCGAGACGCCGGAGGGACCGAACTGCGGGCTCGTGAAGAACTTCGCTCAGAGCGTCGAGATAAGCAAGGGCGTGGAGGACAAGTCGAACCTCGCGGAGACGCTCACGGAGCTCGACGTCGACCCCATCGCGCACGAGATGACCGACGAACAGCGAGAGCGTCTCGAGGCCGCGAAGGAGAAGCGGGAGGAGGAGGCCGAGAGAGCGAGGCGCGAGCGAGAGGAGGCGAAGAGAGACGACGAAGAAGACGAGGACGAGACCGAGGGAGACGACGGAGACGAAAGCGAGGACGAGACCGAGGAGAGAGAAGACGAGGAGATCGAGGCGAGCACCTGAGGTGACAACTACATGAAGTCAAAGGTATACGTGGACGGAAGCCTCGTGGGAACCCACGAGGACCCGGAGAAGCTGATGGACAGTCTGAAGCTCGCCCGCAGGAGGGGCGAGGTCAGCGACCAGGTAAACGTCTCGATGGACCAGCGCACCCGGGAGGTGTTCGTCGAGACGGGTCCGGGCAGGGCGCGTCGGCCGCTCATCGTCGTAGAGGACGGCGAACCGTTGCTCGAGCAGGAGCACGTCGAGATGCTGGAGGACGGCGACATAGAGTTCGACGACCTCGTGGACGCCGGCCTGGTGGAGTACATCGACGCCAACGAGGAGGGCGACGTCCTCGTCGCGGTGCACGAGGACGAGCTTACGGAGGACCACACTCACCTGGAGCTGGAGCCGTCGCTCATACTCGGTATAGGCGCGGGCATGATACCGTATCCCGAGCACAACGCCTCGCCGCGTATAACGATGGGGGCGGGCATGGTGAAGCAGTGTCTCGGTCTGCCGAGCGCGAACTACCGCGTGAGGGCGGACACCCAGAGCCACCTTCTGCACTACCCGGAGAAGCCGATGGTGAAGACCCAGACGAGCGACGTCATCAACTTCGACGAACGTCCCGCGGGCCAGAACTTCGTCGTCGCAGTCATGAGCTACGAGGGCTTCAACATAGAGGACGCCCTCGTACTCAACCGCGGCTCCGTCGAACGCGGACTCGCTCGCTCTCACTTCTTCAGGACGTACGAGGGCGAAGGCCGGCACTACCCCGGCGGACAGAAAGACAGGTTCGAGATACCCGAAGACGACGTCAGAGGCCACCGGGGAGAGGGCGCATACGTCGACCTCGACGAAGACGGTCTCGCGAACCCCGAGACACCCGTCGAAGGCAACTCCGTGCTGATAGGCAAGACGTCGCCGCCCCGCTTCCTCGAGGAACCCGACGACATGGGCGGCATCACGCCCCAGAAACGCAGGGAGACGAGCGTCACCGTGCGCTCGAACGAGGAAGGCATCGTCGACACCGTGATCTTCATGGAGAACGAGGAAGGCAACAAGATAGCCAAGGTCCGCGTCCGCGACCAACGCGTGCCGGAACTCGGAGACAAGTTCGCGTCACGCCACGGCCAGAAGGGCGTTACAGGCCACCTGGCTAGCCAGGAGGACATGCCGTTCACCAAGGACGGCGTCGTCCCCGACCTCATAATCAACCCTCACGCGCTGCCGTCGCGTATGACCGTCGGCCACGTGCTGGAGATGCTCGGAGGCAAGGTCGGCGCGCTCGAAGGACGACGCGTCGACGGCACCGCGTTCTCCGGAGAGGACGAGGACGAGATGAGGGAGTCGCTCGAACGAAGGGGATTCAAACACAGCGGCAAGGAGGAGATGTACAGCGGCGTCACCGGCGAGAAGATAGACGCAGACGTCTACACCGGCGTCATCATGTACCAGAAGCTCCACCACATGGTCTCGAACAAGATACACGCTCGCTCTCACGGCCCCGTCCAGGTGCTAACGAGGCAGCCGACCGAGGGACGTGCGCGTGAAGGCGGCCTCCGTATCGGAGAGATGGAGCGCGACGTCCTCATCGGACACGGCGCGGCTCTCACTCTGAAGGACCGGTTGCTCGACGAGAGCGACAGGGAGTTCATCTACATCTGCGGCGAGTGCGGCATGACGGGCGCCGAAGACGTGCGTCAGAACCGCGTCTACTGCCAGAGCTGCGGCGAGGAGAGCGACATACACAGAGTCGAGATGAGCTACGCCTTCAAGCTCCTGCTCGACGAGATGAGGTCGCTCGGAATAGCTCCTCGACTCAAGCTGGAGGACGCAGTATGAGCATGTCGACGCCCAAGACCATCGAGTCGATAGAGTTCGGGTTGATGAGCCCGGAGGAGTACCGCAACATGTCGGTTACGAAGATAATCACGGCCGACACGTACGACGACGACGGCTTCCCCATCGACATGGGGTTGATGGACCCACGTCTCGGCGTCATAGACCCCGGCTTGCAGTGCAAGACGTGCGGCAAGCGCAGCGGCCGGTGCGAGGGTCACTTCGGACACATCGAACTAGCCGCACCCGTCGTACACCCGGGTTTCAGCAAGCTGATACGCCGGCTGCTCAGAGGCACGTGTCACGAATGCGCCCGGCTGCTGCTCGACGAGGAACAGCAGGATGAGTACCTCGAACGGATAGAGACGGCGCGCGAGCTAGAGCAGGACCTCAGCGACGTCATGAAGGCCGCCATCCGTACGGCAAGGAAGTCGTCGACCTGTCCGTACTGCGAGGCCGAGCAGAAGGAGGTCAAGCACGACAAGCCGACGACGTACTACGAGGACGGCCAGAAGCTCATGCCGAGCGACGTGCGCGACAGGTTCGAGCGCATACCCGACGACGACCTCCGCGTGCTCGGAATGAACGCCGAGCGCATGCGTCCCGAGTGGATGATACTCACCGTGCTACCCGTCCCGCCGGTGACAGCGCGGCCGTCGATAACTCTCGACAGCGGCCAGCGCTCCGAAGACGACCTCACGCACAAGCTCGTCGACATCATCCGCATCAACCAGCGGTTCATGGAGAACCGCGAGGCCGGCTCGCCACAGCTGATAATAGAGGACCTGTGGGAGCTACTGCAGTACCACGTGACGACGTTCGTCGACAACGAGATAAGCGGCACGCCGCCGGCACACCACCGTAGCGGCCGGCCGCTCAAGACGCTGAGCCAGCGTCTCAAGGGCAAGGAAGGCCGGTTCCGGGGCTCGCTCAGCGGCAAACGCGTCAACTACTCGTCGCGCACCGTGATATCGCCCGACCCCACGATATCCGTCAACGAGGTAGGCGTGCCGGAGTCGATAGCCAAGGAGATGACGCAGAAGGTCAAGGTCACCAAGAACAACATCGACGAGATAGTCGAGTACGTCCGCCGGGGGCCCGACGAACACCCGGGGGCGAACTACGTGAAGCGCGCCGACGGCCGGCGTCTGAAGGTCAAGGAGAAGAACTCCGAGGAGCTAGCCGAGCGGATGCTGACTCCTAAGGGCGCCGGCCCTACAGGAGACGACGAGGAGGAGGACGTCGAAGCCGGAGTCGACTACGACACCGAGGAAGGCGAGCCCGTCGGCCTCGGCTGGACCGTCGAACGTCACCTGAAGGACGGCGACATAGTGCTGTTCAACCGGCAGCCTTCGCTCCACAGGATGTCTATGATGGCTCACGAGGTCGTCGTCATGCCGTACAAGACGTTCCGGCTGAACACGACGGTCTGCCCGCCGTACAACGCCGACTTCGACGGCGACGAGATGAACATGCACGTGCTCCAGAGCGAGGAAGCTCTCGCGGAAGCCGAGGTATTGATGAAGGTCCAGGAGCACATCCTGTCTCCGCGTTTCGGAGGCCCGATAATCGGAGCGATACAGGACCACATCAGCGGAACCTACCTGTTGACCCACGAGGAGGAGACTTTCGACGAGAGCCAGGCGCACGACCTGCTGCGGAAGACCAGCGTGGCCGAGCTACCCGAGCCCGACGTCGCCGAAGAAGACGAGTACTGGTACGGCGACACCCTGTTCAGCCTCCTGCTTCCCGACGGCCTCGACATGGAGTTCGAGTCGAGCGCCGGCGACACCGTCGTCATCGAGGACGGCGTGCTCGTCGAGGGAACGATAGACGAGGACGCCGTCGGCTCGTTCGTCGGCGAAGTCGTCGAGAAGATAGCGAAGACCTACGGTCAGGACCGCACCGCGATGTTCATAGACGACGTCAGCGCGCTCGCAATCCGGTCGATAATGCACTTCGGTTTCTCGTTCGGCATCAGCGATGAGGACCTGCCGGAGGAGGCGCGAGAGGAGATAGACCGCTCGATAGAGGAGGCCGAGGAAGAGGTCGAACAGCTGATAGACACGTACGAACGAGGCGAGCTGGAGTCGCTGCCCGGCAGGTCGCTCGAGGAGACGCTCGAGATGCGTATCATGCAGACGCTCGGTAAAGCGAGGGACAGCGCGGGCGAGATAGCCGAGCAGTACCTCGAGGACGACAACCCCGGCGTCGTGATGGCGGAGTCGGGCGCCAGGGGTTCGATACTCAACCTCACGCAGATGGCGGGCTGCGTCGGACAGCAGGCGGTGCGCGGCGAGCGCATCAACCGGGGTTACGAGGACCGGACGCTGTCGCACTTCAAGGAAGACGACCTCAGCGCCGACGCCCGTGGCTTCGTCCGCCACAGCTACAAGGAGGGACTCGAACCCAAGGAGTTCTTCTTCCACGCGATGGGTGGCCGCGAGGGACTCGTCGACACCGCCGTGCGGACGTCGAAGAGCGGCTACCTCCAGCGCCGGCTGATCAACGCGCTCCAGGAGCTCGAAGCCCAGTACGACGGCACGGTGCGCAACAGCGAGAACGACATCGTCCAGTTCGAGTACGGTGAAGACGGCACCGACCCGATGAAGATGCCGAAGGACGACGTGGTCGACGTCGACGCCATAGTCGACCGCGTTCTCGAAGCCGAGTTCGACGAAGCGACCGCGGGAGGTGACGACTGATGTCGAGCGAAGCGCTCGAGGAACGTCTCGAGGACAGCGAGCTACCCGAGCGCCTGCGAGAGGAGGTCCGAGAGGTCGTGGAGGAACGCGGTCTCGACGACGAAAAGGCTTCCGCGGTCGTCGACGCCGTGTTCGAGCGATACGAGTCCACGAGGATAGACCCGCTCGAACCCGTGGGCACCGTGAGCGCTCAGTCGATAGGCGAGCCGGGGACGCAGATGACGATGAACACGTTCCACTACGCCGGAGTCGCCGAGATAGACGTCACCCAGGGTCTCCCGCGCCTCATCGAGATAGTCGACGCGAGGAAGACGCCGGACACGCCGATGATGACCGTCTACCTCGACGAAGACCACGCGAGCGACCGCGACAGCGCTCGCGAGGTCGTCTGGAAGATAGAGGCGACCGAGGTGCTCGACATAGGCGACCTGTCGGTCGACGTCGCCGAGATGCACGTGTCGCTCGACCTAGACGACGAAGCCCTCGACGACCGCGATCTATCGCGCGAAAGCGTCGCCGAAACCATCGAGGACGAACTCGGCGTCGAGGTCGACGTCGACGAAATGTCGTTCGGTCCCTCGGAGCCGTCGTACCGCGAGCTGCTTCAGCTGGTGGAGGAGCTACGCGAGGTGGTTTTCAAGGGCATAGACGGAATCGAGCGCGTCGTCGTGAGGAAGGAGGACCTCGACGACGGAGAGGAGTTCGTGCTCTACACGGAGGGCTCGAAGTTCAAGAAGGTGCTCAAGGTAGAAGGCGTCGACTCCACGAGGACGCGGACCAACAACCTCCACGAGATGGAGAAGGCGCTCGGCATCGAGGCCGCGCGCAACGTCATAGTCGAGGAGATAGTCAGTACGCTGGGCGAGCAGGGTCTCGAGGTCGACATCCGTCACGTGATGCTCGTCGCCGACGCCATGACGACGACGGGCGAGATACAGTCGATAGGACGTCACGGTATCTCGGGCGCCAAGGGAAGCGTGCTGTCGCGCGCGGCGTTCGAGGTCACCGTCAACCACCTGCTCGACGCCGCAGTCCACGGAGAGGACGACGACCTAGACGGAGTCACGGAGAACGTCATCGTCGGTCAGCCTATCAAGATAGGTACGGGTGACGTCGAACTCAAGGTCGGCAAGCCCGGAGAGGACTGAGCTCCGGGGGACGCGTAGGTTCGATGGAGCTGTTCGACCTGGCTCGCGACGTGCTTGCGGAGGGCGAGGTATGCGACCACTGTCTCGGTAGGCGTTTCGCGAGCCTGTCTCACGGCCTCGGTAACGACGAACGCGGGCGAGCGCTACGTGTCGCCGTGGCGCTCGACGACGACGTCGAGTTCGAGCGACCGGAGGGATGCTGGGTGTGCGACGGCGTCTTCGACGACGTCGACGTCTGGGCCGGCCGCGTCGTCGAGGCCTTCGAAGGCTGGGGTTTCGACGGCTTCCTCGTGGGCACTCGTGTGCCGCCGTTGATAGAGGAGAACGAACGCCTTCTCGACGAAGTCGTCGGTTCGGAGCACGCCGAGGAGTTCAAGCGCGAGTTCAACCGCGAGGTCGGACGCCGGGTTGAAGCCGACGTCGACGCCGAAGTCGAGTTCGAGCGCCCGGACGTCGTGGCGCTCCTCGACCTGGCGAGCGACGGCGTCGACCTACAGGTCAACCCGGTCTTCTACCTCGGCAGATACCGGAAGCTCTCGCGCGACCTGCCTCAGACTAACTGGACGTGTCACTCGTGCGACGGCACGGGCTCGGTCGACGACGTCGAGTGCGACGTCTGCGGTGGCTCGGGCAGCCCGTACGACGACAGCGTCGAAGGCTACGTCGCGCCCGCGTTCCTCGGTGCGACGGAAGGCACCGAAGCCGTGTTCCACGGCGCCGGACGCGAGGACGTCGACGCGAGGATGCTCGGCCGGGGGCGTCCGTTCGTGCTCGAGGTCAAGAGGCCTCGACATCGGGACGTGGATCTCGACGCCGTCGAACGCGAGATAGCGGAGCACAGCGACGGCGCGGTCGAGGTCACGGGACTCCGTCGTGTCGAGGGAACCGCGGTAGAGGAGGTCAAGAGAGGTGACGCCGACAAACGGTACGCGGCGTACGTCGAGTTCGGCGAAGCCGTAGACGCCGGCGCTCTCGACGACGCTCTCTCGTCGCTCGCCGGCGAAGTCGCGCAGAGGACGCCTTGGCGCGTCGAACACAGGCGGGCGGACCGCACGCGCGAGAGAAGGGTTCACGAGATCGTGGGTCATCCGATAGACGACGTCGACCCGGACGCCGATCACGACGCGGTCGACGAGTCGAGGTACGCGTACGTCGAGGTGGAGGCCGAGGGCGGTCTCTACGTCAAGGAGCTGGTCTCGGGCGACGAGGGCAGGACGAGTCCGTCGCTCGCGGGTCTTCTCGGTGTCGACGCCTCGGTCGTCGCGTTAGACGTCCTCGACGTGGACCTGGATCTCGACGAAGTATCGGGCTGAGGTGGGTCGTCTGTGTGTATGGCGCGGCTCGGTTATTTGGTTCTCGTTCACGCTCGGGCTCGGTGGGGGTAACCTGTCGTCATCGCCGCGGACGTAAGACGGTGGCGCGCGCCCTAAAACCCCACGGGAACCGGGTTGCTCCGGGCACACGTTTATCCAAGCCGGCGTGGTAGGCGGCTGCATGGAACACCTCGACGGACGCCCTCTCGAGCACGTCGGCGAGATAACCCGGATGGGCGGCCTGCGGTATCCCGAGCGCCGCGCGGTGGCGAGCGCGGGCGGCATGGGCGAGCGGTCGTACGGCGAACTCGACGAACGGAGCGACCGACTCGCGCATTTGCTCCGTGACGTCGGCGTGGAACCCGGCGACCGAGTGGCGCTCTACCTCCCGAACACGCTGGAGTTCCCGGAGAGCTACTTCGCGGTCACGAAGGCCGGCGGCGTCGTCGTGCCTCTGAACCTCATGCTCGACGACCGTAGCATCCGGTACGTCGTCGACGACGCCGGCGTCGACGTCGTGATATCGACGCCGTTGCTCGCGGCGGGCGTCGACCGCGACCGAGTCTCGGTGACGGCGCCCCAGGAGCTTTTCGCGGACACAGACGTCGAGACGCTCGTCGCCGACGGCCTGACATCCGAGGGACTCGACGTCGTCGGGTACTCGTCGCTCGAAGACCAACCGGAGGAACCTGTTCTCGAGACGTCGCCCGACGGCCTCGCCGTCCAGATGTACACGAGCGGTACGACGGGGAAGCCGAAGGGCGTCATGCTGTCTCACGACAACGTTCTGTCGGGGCTGGAGTCGTTCACGAAGACTGCGCCGCGCATCGACCCCGACGACACCGTGCTCGTCGTTCTACCGCTGTTCCACGTCTACGGCCTCAACATTCTGCTCGGAACCTACCTGTACAGCGGTGGAGAGGTCGTCTTGATGGAGTCGCCGGAACCCCACGCCATCCTGTCGGCGATAGAGGAGTACGAGGTCAGGGCGTTCCCGACGGTGCCCGCGATACTCCGTATGGTGCTCGACGTCTACGACGAAGACCCCTCGTCGCACGACCTGGGTTCGCTCGAGATGGTGGGTAGCGGCGCGGCGCCGCTGTCGGAGGACGTCAAGAACCGCGTCGTCGAAGACTGGGGCGTCGTGATGGGCGAGGGATGGGCGATGACGGAGACTGCGGGCGGCGGCACCGTGCTCCGGCAGGGTAGCGACCTATGGAAGCCCTCGGGCTGTATCGGACGCCCGATGTACGAGATGGAGCTGAAGCTCGTCGACGACGACCGCGAGGTGGTCGTTCCCGCGGAGGTGCTCGACGCCCGGACTCCGCCGCCTTCGGAGGAGTACGTCGGCGTCGAGGGCGAGATGGCCGTGCGGGGACAGCAGGTGTTCGAGGGCTACTTCGGTCTGCCGGAGGTGACGGACGAGGTCTTCGACGACGAAGGGTGGTTCTACACGGGCGACGTAGCCGGGGTGGACGAGGACGGCGACCTCTGGATTCAGGGGCGGACGGACGACATGATACTGGTGGGCGGCGAGAACGTCTATCCCGAGCAGGTGGAGAACGCGTTGAACGACCACCCGGACGTCGAGGAAGCAGGTGTCGCCGGCGTGCCTCACGAGGTGAAGGGCGAGGCTCCCGTGGCGTTCGTGGTCGCGCGCGACGGCGCCGGCGTCTCGGAGGAGGGTCTGCGGCGTTACGCTCTCGAGCGCGTGCCGTCGTACGCTCACCCGCGGCGTGTGTTCTTCGTCGACGAGGTGCCTCGGAGCGCGACGCGGAAGGTCCAGCGTTTCAAGCTCAGGGAGCGTGGCGAGGAGATGTTGGACGGTGCTCTGGAGTCGAGCGAGAGGCTTTAGGGCGGAGGCTGAGGCCGCGTCGGAGGCCGGGTTGTGTCTACGTCCGTCTGGTGAGGGGTTGACGTCCGTCCCGCGTCGTCGAAAGCTTGATAACCGTGTCTTTATAAACTCATTGTTAGAGAAAAACAAGCATGATAGACCGACTGGAAAAAGAGATAGAGATGCTCGAACGCCACATGACCGTGCTCCGGATGGTCAGGGACAACGAGCCAATAGGCATAGTGAAGATGAGCAACGAAACCGGCTACCCACACCACAAGATACGTTACAGCCTGCGCGTCCTCGAGGAAGAAGACCTCATAGAGCCCTCGTCCCAGGGCGCCATCTGCACCGAGAGCACCGCGGAGTTCCTCGACGAACTGGACGACAAGGTCGACGAACTCGTCGAGAGACTCGAGAACATGAAAGACTGACAGAGAGACAATAAAGCCGAAATCGCCCTCCGGACGGCCTACCGGGCGTCGTAGTTCGGTGCCTCGTCGGTTATCATCACGTCGTGCGGGTGGCTCTCGTCCCTGCCGGCGTTCGAGATACGGACGAACTCGCCCCGGCTCTTCATCTCGTCAACGGTCGCCGCACCCACGTAGCCCATGCCGCTCCGCAGCCCACCGACGAGCTGGTGGATCTGCTGGGAGACGGGGCCGCGGTACGGTATCGCTCCCTCGATGCCCTCGGGCACGTACTCCGTCTCGTCCTCCTGGAAGTAACGGTCGCTCGACTCACCCGCCGTCATCGCACCCACAGAGCCCATGCCACGGTACTGCTTGTACCGCTTGCCCTGGATCGTGATCGTTCGCCCCGGAGCCTCGTCCGTGCCCGCGAGCAACGAACCCAGCATGACGGCGTCTGCGCCGGCGACGACGGCCTTCGCGATGTCGCCCGAGTACCTGATGCCGCCGTCCGCGATCACCGGGACGTCGTACTCCGAGACGACGTCCGCGACGCCGGCGACAGCGGTGACCTGAGGCATTCCCGCGCCCGTCACCACGCGAGTAGTACAGATGCTCCCGGGGCCGACGCCCACCTTGACTGCGTCGGCGAAGCCGACGACGTCCTCCGCGGCCTCCGGCGTCGCCACGTTGCCCACGACGACGTCGGCGTCGACATCGGCGGATATCTCGCGCGCGCCCTCGACGACGTTGACGTTGTGAGCGTGAGCCGTGTCGACCATCAAGACGTCGGCACCGGCGTCGTCGAGCACCACCGCGCGCTCGACGTCGAAAGGCGACACCGCGGCCGCGACCGCCAGCCCGCCGTCGTCGTCGACCACGGCGTCGTCGTGCTCGCGCCGCCGGAGGATGCTGTCCATCGTCACGATACCGACGACCTCGCCGGAGTCCACGACAGGCAGACGTTCGACGCGGTGCTCGTGCATTAGCTCGAGCGCCTCGTCCGTCTCGACGTCCTCGGTCACGGTGACGACGTCCTCCGTCATCACCTCTTTCACGCGGGCGTCCCTCCGGTGGAACAACGTCCTGAGGTCCCTGTTGCTCACTATCCCGACGAGTTCGCCGTCGGACACCACCGGGAGACCCGAGACGCCCTCGCGATCCATCAAACCGAGGGCGTCGTCGACCGTCGACCCAGGTTCGACGGTGACGACGTCGCGGGTCACCAGGCGGTCGCTGTCCTTCACCTTCTCTATCTCGCGCGCCTGCGACTCCGCGCTCATGTTCCGGTGTATCGTGCCTAGCCCGCCCTGTCGAGCCATCTCGGCCGCCATCGACGCCTCCGTCACCGTGTCCATGGCGGCGCTGACCACCGGTACGTTGAGGTCGACAGAAGTCGTCACCCGAGTAGATACGTCGGCGTCGTTGGGCTCGACGTCCGACTCGAGCGGCCGAAGGAGTACGTCGTCGAACGTCAGAGCTTCGTCGCAGTCGAGCTTGGCCCTGTAGTCCTTCCCCATATAAACCGAATGCCCGGTCGGCTTAAAACCGTGTCGCTTCCTACAGCATCGGCAGGCTGCGTCGCTCTATCTCGTCTAGGGAGTCGACGACCGCGTCGACAGAAGCCACGATGGCGTCGCGCACCACGGAATCCCCTTCGAGCACGACGGGTTCGCCGGCGTCCGACGCGTCGCGCACCCGCGGGTCGAGCGGGATGGAACCCAGGAACTCGACGTCCTCCTCGTCCGCGAGCCTCTCGCCTCCGCCGGCGCCGAAGACGTCGTGCTCGCCGCCGCAGTCCGGGCAGACGAATCCCGACATGTTCTCGACGACGCCGGCGACTTCGACGTCCGCGCGCCTGAACATCTCGACCCCCTTGCGCGAGTCGTCTATCGAGACTGACTGCGGAGTCGTGACTATCACGGCACCGGTGACGGGCACCGTCTGAGCTATGGTGAGCTGTGCGTCGCCGGTGCCGGGCGGCAGGTCGACGACGAGGTAGTCGAGAGAGCCCCACTCGACGTCGCCGAGAAGCTGTGTCAGCGCCTTGTGGACCATGGCGCCCCTCCAGACGACGGGGCTGTCCTCGTTCGTCAGGTATCCCATCGACATCACCTCGACGCCGTGTTTCTCCGGCGGTATCAGCGTCTCGTCACGCGTGACCCTCGGTGGCTCGGTGTCACCGAGCATGCGTGGCACGTTCGGACCGTAGACGTCGGCGTCGAGCAAGCCGACGTCGTTGTCTCGCGCCAGGTGGCACGCGAAGTTGACGGCGTAGGTCGACTTGCCGACGCCGCCTTTGCCGCTCGACACCGCGACGACCCGGTCGACGTCGGGGAGAAGCTGGCTCTCGTCCCCGGACGTCGCCTCGACGTTCCAGCTTAGGTCCAGGTCGACGTCGTCGAACTCGTCGCGTATGTCGGCTTCGACCTGCTCGCGGACGTCTTCGTTCGGTACGTCGATGTCGAGCGAGACGGCGTCGGCGTCGACTTCGATGGACTCGACCATCTCGAGCGAGACGACGTCCTCGCCTAGCTCGGGGTCTTCGACCTCCCTGAGCCTCTCTCGTACCTCGCTTCTGGAGAGCGTCATGGCCGCCGTACGTCTCGGGGGCTTAAGTCAGTACTCGTGTGACTCGCACCTCAGGCAGCCCGACTAGTAACCGCCGCGCGTCGGACTCTACCTGACGTCGTAGACGACGCTCACGTCGGCGCTCGCGGTGACATCGCCCTCGGATATCGTGGTACCCGACGAACCGGAGTCCATCTCCTCCGCCACCTCCTGTCTGTAGGGCGACACGCTGCTGTCGGTCGAGCTAGCCGAACGCATCTGTTCGACTTGCACGTCTCCGGCGCCCGCTATCGTCTCGGCTCGCTCTCGCGCTCGCTCCATAGCGGCTTCGAGCGCCTCGTCCTCTAGCTCGCGCTCGCGGTCGTCGGACAGCTCGAAGCTCACGCCGCGTACGTCGGTGGCGCCGGCCTCGACCGCGGCGTCGAGCAGTCCACCGACGGCGTCGGTGTCCGTCGTCTCGACTCGTAGCTCGTGTTCGGCTACGTGGCCGTCGGGTCGTTCGTCGTCCCTGGTCGGACGCGGTCGTCTTATCTCGAACTGCGACGTCTCCATGTCGTCTTCGTCTACGCCTAGTTCGGCGAGCGCCTCCCGGACGTCGTCCATGGCTTCGGCGGTCGCCTTCCTCGCGTCGTCGGCGTCGTCTGACTCGTTCTCGACGGCGACGTGCAAGACAGCGAGGTCGGGCGCCGCCTCCATCTCGGCCTCTCCGCTGACCTCGACGTACCTGTCGTCCTCTTCTCCGTTTTGCTGTGCTGCACCGGAGTCCTGCGCTCCGACGCCCGCGGTTAGCGCGGCCGTGGCGAGCAGTCCTCCGAGCATTATCGCGATAGCTATCTTCTTTGCCGTCATGGCGTCTGGGTGTTCGGCGGCCCGGAGGTTATATCTGACGTAGGCTAAAACGTGTATTTTAGTGTCAGACAGTACGTTAACAAAGCCTCGCGAGCCTCGCGGTAGGTTCGATGCCCGAAACGAGAAGACGTCGACGTCACGCAGGCCGCCCACCTATTCCGACAGCGTTTAAATCCAGGTGCGCCAAACACCCGCCATGCTCTACGAACTCCGGAGACAGGTCGAGAACTCCGTGACGGAGGCGCTCGAACACCTCGACCTATCCGGAGAACCCGACGTCGAACTCGCGCCCGAAGACGTAGACGCCGTTCTCGCGTCGTCGACGGCGTTCAAACAGCCCGGCGACCCCACGAAGACCGCGGCCGAGATAGCCGACGTCGCGCCGACCGACGGACTCGTCGGCGACGTCGAAGCACTGGGGCCGTACGTCAACTACACGCCGAGCGAAGAGTACTACGCCGAGACCCTCAGGCGGTCGCAGCACCGCGACTACCCCGCGCTCCCCGAGAGAGACGAGAGCGTCCTGCTCGAGCACACCTCCGCCAACCCCACGGGACCGCTGCACGTCGGGAGGGCGCGCAACCCCATCATAGGAGACAGCCTCGCCCGCCTCCTCCGTCTAGCGGGCTACGAGGTGGAAGTCGAGTACTACGTCAACGACGTCGGCCGACAGGTCGCCACGATAACCTGGGCTCTCGACGAGTTCGACGAGACCGAACTCGGAGACGTAGACCGCGACAAACCCGACCACGACGTAGTGCGCTACTACCGGAGGGCGAACGAGGTGCTCGAGGGCGACCGCGGTGACGAAGCCGCCGAACGCGCAGAGGAAGAGATAGACGACCTCCTTCGGGGCCTCGAACGCGGAGACGACGAAGCCCACGAACGCGTCACCGAGGCCGTCGAACGCTGTCTCGACGGACAGATGCAGACGCTCGAGAGACTCGGCGCGACGTACGACTCGTTCGTCCGCGAGAGCGAGTTCGTGCTCGACGGAAGCGTCGACGACGTCAGCGACGCCCTCAAGCGAGACGAAAGGTGCACGCGGGACGGAGACGCCTACGCCCTCGACCTCACGGACCACGGCATCGACAAAGAGCTCGTCTTCCTCCGCGCAGACGGAACGTCGCTGTACACCACGAGGGACATCGCGTACCACGTCGACAAGTTCTCGCGGTCCGACCGCGCCGTCAACGTGCTCGGCGAAGACCACCGGCTCCAGGCCCGACAGCTAGGCGCTGCGCTCGACGTCCTCGACGTCGACCGCAGGCCCGAGAACATCTTCTACAGCTACGTCAACCTGCCGGAAGGCAAGATGAGCACGCGAGCCGGCACCGTGGTGGACGTAGACGACCTGCTCGACGAAGCCGTCGAACGCGCCCGACGCGAGATAGAGCTCCGGTCGGAAGACCGCGAACGCTCTATCGAAGACGTAGACGAAGTCGCGAAGGCCGTCGGAGTCGGAGCCGTACGATTCGACGTCGTAGCCCGACAGCCCGAGAAACCCATCACGTTCCGATGGGAGGAAGCGCTCGACTTCACCGGACAGCACGCTCCCTACGTCCAGTACGTTCACGCGCGCGCCTCCGGCATCCTCGAGAACGCCGTCGAACCCGAGCCCGACGTCGGAGCGCTCGTCGAACCCGAGGCACGCGCGCTCGTCGAGAAGGTCGCGGAGATGTCGTACGTCGTCGACGACGCCGCCTCGGGCCTCGCACCCCACCGCGTGGCGACGTACAGCCGCGAGCTAGCCGAGAGCTTCAACGAGTTCTACCGGGAGTGCCAGGTCGTCGGCTCCGACCGGGAAGCCGAGCGCGCCGCCCTCGTGCGTTCCGCGAGGAACGCCATCGCGGGGTCGCTCGACGTGCTCGGCGTCGACGCCCCCGAGGCGATGTAGAGGGCGCAAAGCCTCCGAGGACGGGTGGACGGCGGCCTCGGCGCTCGACCGTGGTAATGAGCCGCACACCCAAACTCATTTTAGAGGGGGTCGTCTATCTAGGCCACATGAGCGATATATCGGACGAAGTCGAATCTCCTGACGACGTCTCCGTCGACGGCTCCCTCGACCGTGTCGAGAAGCTAGAGGAACGCGTGGAGAAACTCAGGTCCGAGAACGAGCGAGTGCGCGACAAGCTCCTCGACGCAAACGCACAGAAGAACAAGTACGAGCAGAAGATACAGCGCCTCAAACACGAGAACGAGAAGCTCAAGAAGTCCCCCCTGTTCGTCGCCACCGTGCAAGAGGTCACCGACGAAGGCGTCGTCATAAAGCAACACGGAAACAACCAGGAGGCGCTCACCGAGGTCACCGACGAGATGAAGGACGGCCTCGAACCCGGATCACGAGTCGCCGTCAACAACTCTCTCTCGATAGTCAAGTCGCTCGAGGACTCCACCGACGTCCGCGCACGCGTGATGGAGGTCACCGAGACGCCGGAGGTCACCTACGGAGACATAGGCGGGCTCGAGAGCCAGATAGAGGAGGTGCGAGAGACCGTCGAGCTACCTCTCGTCGAACCCGAGCTCTTCGACGAAGCCGGCATCGACCCGCCGGCAGGAGTCCTCCTGCACGGTCCGCCGGGAACCGGCAAGACGATGCTCGCGAAGGCAGTCGCACGTCAGACCGACGCTACGTTCATCAAGATGGCGGGCAGCGAGCTCGTCCACAAGTTCATAGGCGAAGGCGCTCGCCTCGTACGCGACCTGTTCAAGGTCGCGAGACAGAACAGCCCGAGCGTAGTCTTCATAGACGAGATAGACGCCGTCGCCAGCAAGCGCACGGAGAGCAAGACGAGCGGCGACGCCGAGGTACAGCGCACGATGATGCAGCTCCTGAGCGAGATGGACGGCTTCGACAGCCGCGGAGACATCAAGATAATCGCGGCGACCAACAGGTTCGACATGCTCGACCGCGCGATACTCCGGCCCGGACGTTTCGACCGCCTCATCGAGGTGCCGCTGCCCGAGATAGACGGCCGCGAGCAGATACTCAGGATACACACCCGGGACATGAACGTAGAAGACGTCGACTACGGCTACCTCGCGGCGTTGACCGACGGCCTCAGCGGAGCCGACCTCAAGGCGATATGCACCGAGGCAGGCATGTTCGCGATCCGCCGCGGCGAGAGCGTAGTACGGCAGACCGACTTCGTCGAAGCCTACGAGAAGGTGGCTCAGGAGGACGAAGGCGCGGCGGGCGGGAAGATGTACGCCTGAAACGACGCGGCGCCGTTAGCAGTTCTCACGTGGTTCAGCCCAGGAGGTTCGAGGCCATCGACAGCGCCTCACGTGTCTCCCGTACGTCGTGCACCCTGACGTACGACGCGCCCTCGAGCGCCGCGTAGAGATGAGCGGCGACCGACGCCTGAAGCCTGTCGCCGGACACGTCGAGAGCCTTCGACAGGAACGACTTGCGAGAACAGCCCATCAAGAGCGGGTAGCCGAGCGACGCTATCTCGCGCGTCCTGCGCAGCAAGGCGGCGTCGCCCTCCGGGCCTTTACCGAAGCCTATCCCGGGGTCTAGCACCACCTGCTCGTCTTCGACGCCCGCGCGCCGCGCCCGGAGCACGGCCTCCATCAATCGGTCGACTACGTCGTCGACTACGTCGTCGTAGGCGTAGTCCGCCGAGGGGTCGACGGGGACGTCGACCGAGTCCATGACGACGACGCGGCAGCCGCGTTCCGCCACGAGCCCGCGCATACGTGGGTCGTCGAGGCCGCTGACGTCGTTTATCCAGGTCGCGCCGGCGTCGAGCGCCCGCCGCGCAGTCCCCGGGTTACGTGTGTCAACCGACACCTCGGCGTCGACGCCGCCTTCGACGAGCGACTCGACGACCGGTACGACCCGGCGGGCCTCTTCGTCGACGTCGACGGCTTCCGCCCCCGGGCGCGTCGACTCGCCTCCGACGTCTACGACGTCCGCGCCCTCGTCGGCCATCTCGAAACCGCGTTCGACGGCGGCGTCGTAGTCGTGGTACAGGCCTCCGTCGTAGAAAGAGTCCGGTGTCACGTTGAGAACTCCCATCACAGCTGTGTCGCCGGGCGCGCGTAGTTCGACGTCGAGGTCGGGGTACGGTATCCCGACCGCGGCGGCGACGTCGGCGTGACGCCCGCGATGTCCGGCGACCGAGACGTCGACGTGGTCGCCGCCCATTCGAACGCCGTCGACACCGCTGTCGCGCAGGCGCTCGGCTTCGGGCGGCGTGAGGTTCCTGAGGCGCGCGGCGTGGTGTACCAGCGAACCGGGTTCGACGTCGAAGCCAGCTAGGTCGCCCGCGACGTCCTCGACCGAACGGTGACGCGCGGCCGTCGACGTCCGACGCCATCGACGCCGGGCTTCTCCGACGGTGTAGAGCGACCCCGTGACGAGAACGGGGTTTCCGGAGCGGAGCGCGGATTCGAGCGCCGTGAGCACCCCGTCGTGTCTCGTGGTCTCTACGCCTTGTCTCTCGAAGGCGTCGGCCGTGCGGCCGACCGCCGCCGCTCGGGGGCGACCGGGTTCCGCGACGTAGGCTGCTTCGGCCACGGGCGACAGCGCCTCCGCCATCGCTTCGACGTCCTTGTCTCCGAGCGCTCCGAAGACGAGCGACGCAGGCCGTCCGACTACGTCGTCGTACGTCTCCGCGAGCGCTCTCGCTCCAGCGGGGTTGTGCGCTGCGTCGAGGACGACGACGGGGTCGCGTCCGACGGCCTCGAACCTGCCTGGCCAGGTGGCCCTGCGGACGCCCTCGCGCGCGGCTTCGACGTCGACGTCGAGCGATTCGAGCAGCTTCAACGCGGTCACGGTGTTGCGTGCGCCGTGGTCGCCGAGCAACGGCGTCGTGAACTCCGTATCGACGCCGTCGTACTCGGTCTCGAACGACTGCTCCGCCAGGTCGGCGGAGCCCACCTCGTACCCGTCTTCGACGACCCGGAGGTCGGCGTCTCGTTCTCGCGCGACGTCGCGCACGACGTCGAGCGCGTCGCCCTCCGCCGCCGTCGCAACGAAGCCGCTTTCGGGGACGACGTGAGCGAGGTCGCGGGCTATCTCGCGCACGCTGTCACCGAGCTGTTCCGTGTGTTCGAGCGCGACGTTGGTGACGACGGCGGCGTCGGCGTCGCAGACGCTCGTCGTGTCGTACCTGCCGCCGAGACCCACCTCGAGCACCGCGACGTCGACGCCGTGTCTCGCGAACACATCCAACGCCATGGCCGTCGTGACCTCGAAGAAAGTCGGCTCGTCGTCGCGCTCGCGCAACGCCTCGACCGCTGGCTGTACCCTCGACACGAAGTCGGCTATCTCGCGCCTCGTGGTCTTCCTGCCGTCGACCCTCACGCGCTCGCCGAGGTCGTGGAGATGCGGCGACGTGTAAAGTCCGACGCGTCGGCCGGCCTGCCGTAGGCTGCTTTCGAGGACGCGCGCAACGCTTCCCTTGCCGTTCGAGCCCGCTACCTGGATACAGTCGAGGTCTTCGTGCGGCCTGCCGACCTCGTCGAGCAGTCGCTCGGCGCGTCGGAAGCCTACCTTGACGTTGTATCGATCCAGACCGTAGAGGTACTCGATGGCTTCTCCTGCGTCCATCAGTGTCTGAAACACCTGAAGCCCGTGAAAGCCATAGCGATGCCGTGTTCGTCGCAGGCTTCGACGACCTCGTCGTCGTTGACGGAGCCCCCTGGTTGCACGACGGCTTCGACGCCGGCTTCGGCTGCGACGTCTATGTTGTCGCGGAACGGGAAGAAGGCGTCCGACGCGAGAACGCAGCCCTCGGTCGGCTTGTCGGCTTTGTCCCGCGCTAGCTCGACGGCGTCGACACGGGACATCTGGCCGGCGCCGACGCCGACGGTCTCCCGGCCGTCGACTAGGACGATGGCGTTCGACTTCACGTGTTTGACGACGGTGTACCCGAAGACCATCGACTCTATCTCGTCATCGGTCGGCTTCCGCTCCGTCGGCACCTCGATGTCGTCGGTCTGGAGGACGCGGTCGTCGCGCCGCTGGACGAGGACGCCTCCTTCGACGGGCGAGTGATCGAAGACGTCTCGGTCGCCTTCCAGCGAACGCGTCTCGAGCACCCGGAGGTTGTCTTTCTCCTCGAAGACCTCGAGGGCCTCGTCCTCGTACTCGGGGGCGACTACGACTTCCTTGAACGACTCCGTGATCGCTTCGGCGGCCTCCGCCGTGCACTCGGCGTTGAAGGCGACGATTCCGCCGAAAGCGCTCATCTCGTCGGTCGCGAGAGCGCGGTCGTAGGCTTCCCCGGCGGTGTCGGCGACCGCGGCGCCACACGGGTTGGCGTGCTTGACGACGACGCACGCGGGACCGGGAAGCTCCCTTACGCAGGAGAGCGCTGCGTCGGCGTCGTTGTAGTTGTTGTACGACATCTCCTTGCCCTGGTGCTGGCGTGCGTCGCCGACGGACGCGCCCGAGAACGCGGGGTCGCGGTAGAAAGCGGCGTCCTGGTGTGGGTTCTCGCCGTAACGGAGGTCGGCTGCCTTAGAGTGCGACGTGAGACGCTGTCGCGGCAGACCGTCGGTCTCCCGACGGTCGACCTCGCCGTCCTCGTACGTCCAACGGCGTTCGACGTAGCCTTGTATCGCGCGGAGGAACGCGCGTCTCTCGGCTGTTTCGAGCCTACGGCGGAGGCTGTCGCGCGTGTCGCTGGCTTCGACGGAGACGGCCTCCTGGGTTACGATGGGGCCTTCGGTGACGTCCTCGGTGACGACGTGGACGGTCGCGCCGGTCACCTCGACGCCGGCTTCGAGCGCGGCGCGCCACGGGTCCGCGGTCCTGAAGGCCGGGAGGAGCGACGGGTGGACGTTGAGGTAGACGGCGTCGACGTCGAACGCGTCCTCCGACATGATCGGCATGTAGTCGTCGACGGCGACGACGTCGGCGTCGAGAGCGACGACGAGGTCCGCAAGCGCCCCGTCGCGGTCGCTCTCGGGCAGCCTCGTGGCGTCGATGCCGCGGTCCTCGGCGTCTTCGAGCGCGGGGGCGTCTCTGTCGCTGGCGACGCCTACGACGTCGGCGTCAAGCCTGTCCGAGCGCGCCCTGTCGTCGACGGCGAAGACGTGGGAGGCCGTCGACGAAGTAAGACCCAGTATCCTCATGTGTGGCGTTGTCCGGCGGCGTAATATCATACTTGCCCTTTTAGAGGCTACTTACCCTTTCGAGACGTGAAGCGAAGCGCGCGGGAAGCAAGCTGAGGCGGGCGGTAATGGCTTCCGTCGGGAGTGCGAAGCCGGACGACTGCCGACGGCCCTCGTCGGTTTCGCGCCTCTAGCCACGTCGTAGGCGCCAACCGGTCTACGGCTCGAGAGCCAGCACCCTGAGGACCTCGAAGAAGAACCTGTCTTCCGCGACCACGCGTGTGTCGAAGCCGTTGGCGCGTGCGCGTGTCTCGACTGCGTCGTGGTCCGCCAGGCTGCTGGTGACGACTAGACCGACGCCGTCGGACGCGAGAAGCCGCGGGAGGTCGTAGAGGAACCGTAAGGTGGTCTCGACGCCTGTCTCGCCGCCGACGAGCGCCCGTCCCATCGGGTCGTCGGCGGTGGTGTCCTCGTGTTCCGGGAGGTACGGCGGGTTGAAGCAGACGACGTCGAAAGCGTGGTCCACGCCGGCGGCGAGGTCCGTGAGCACGACTTCGACTCCGCGTTCTCGCGCGCGGCGCGCGGCCTCTATCTCGACGTCGGTAGCTACGACGCTGTCGACGTGGTCTTCGAGCGTCGCTGCTACGTAGCCGCTCCCCGTGCCTACCTCGAGAACTTGGTCTCCGGGTTCGACGGCTTCGAGCGCTGTTTCGAGCAACAGGTCGCTGTCCTCGGCGGGCGGGTAGACCCGCGGTCCTTCACTCGAGCGCACGAGTTATCTCGACGTAGTCCTCGGGCGAGAGCGCGTCGGGCCTCCGTCGCAGCAGGCGCTCGGGGAGCGCGTCGACGTCGTCTCTCTCGAGGTCGGTCATGTGCGTGGTGTTCGCGAGCGCGTTCCTCAGTGTCTTCCGGCGCTGCGTGAACGCCGCGCGGACGACGTCGGCGTGGAGCTCGGCGTCGACGTCCGGCCTGGCCGCGGGAACGAACTCCGTCACGGCGCTCTCGACCCTGGGCTGGGGTTCGAACGCCGTCGGCGGCACGGTTTCGACGACGTCTACGTCGGCGTAATACGCCGCGGTCACCGACAGCCTGCCGTAGGCGTCGTCGTCGGGCGTAGCGGCCGCGCGTTCGGCGACCTCTCGCTGGAGAAGGAGGACGAGCGGTTTGCCGTGCGGGAGCAGTCGGAAGAGCAACGGCGTCGAAGCCGAGTACGGGAGGTTGGAGACGCAGGCGTCGAACTCCGGCAGCCGTACGTCGGTGGCGTCGCCGTGTACGACCTCTACCTCGGGGAACCGCCGCCGGAGGTGTTCCGCTAGGTCGGCGTCGAGTTCGACGGCGGTGACCTCGTGGTCGCGCGCCAGCCTCGCGGTGAGGTTGCCGACACCGCCGCCTATCTCGAGCACGTGGTCGGCGTCGTCGGGCGTGCGTTCGGCGACTCGGTCGAGAACGCGGTCGTCTACGAGGAAGTGCTGGTCTCTGTCGGTGTCGGGTTCGACGCCGGCCTCGTTCATCAGGCTGCGTGTGCTCGGGAGCTGTCTCATCTGCTGGTCGTCACATGTCTCGATAGGTAGGCGAGGTTTATAAGTCCGAACGCCGTGAGGCTGAGCTGAGGTATCGTGACGAGGCCGTCGAGGACGTAGACCGGGACGTCGCACGGTACACCGCCGGTGCAGACGCCTCCGGCTTCGGCGGGCGTCTGCTCCAGGTAGTTGTGGTAGCTGGCCACTACGAAGCCAGGAGCGCTCAGCGGCAGCGCGTAAGCCCAGGGGTCGTCTCTACGTACGAGCGAGACGCCGAAGACGACGACGAGAGGGTACATTAGTATCCTCTGGTACCAGCAGAGGTCGCAGGGCTCGAGACCCATCCCGAGACTGAAGTAGAGGCTGCCGACGGTCGCGACGGCGGCGACCGCGAGAGACAAGTGTCGTTCGTCGACGCTTCGGTCCATCGCCGGAGGTTGGCCGGGAGCGGTATTCAAGCTTGGGTAGCGCGTGCGCGGAGACGCGGTCCGGCGTCGTGTCTCCCGGTCAATCTCGACAAGACTTATCTGAACCGGGAGGCAAGCCGCCCCATGGGAAGGATAGAGGAGAAGAAGCAAGAGCGCAAGAAGAAGGACAAGGAGGACTCCGACCTGGGGTCCATCCTCGCCGTCGTCGGAATAGTCGCGATAGTCGGCGTGCTCCTGTGGTTCGTGGTCTCCGGCGGCGGGGCGGCGACCGCTGACCCGTGGGAGGGTGTCACAGTTCTCGAGGACGAAGACCACCCGACGGTCGTCGCAGAGGACGCGTCGGAGGAGGACGCCGAGGAGATGGTCGAGGTCGTCTACTACACCGACTACGGCTGCCCGCACTGCGCCACCTTCGACGAGAACTACAAGGACGAGTTCCTCGAGGACCACGTGGCCTCCGGCGACGTCAAGCTGGTCGTGCGGTCAGTCGACATGACGGACAGCGAGGGAACCGAGGACGCCTTGAACGCCGGCATGGCGCACTACGCAGCCTGGGAGGTCAGCGCCGAGAACTGGCCGCAGTTCTCGAGCACGGTTTTCCGGAACCAGGCGGGCAACCCCGGCTGGGCTAGTCCGGCGAGCCTGGAGGGCTTCGCCGGCGAGATAGACGGACTCGACGGCTCCGAACTCCGCGAGATAGTCGAGTCGGGAGAGTACGAGAGCCAGGTGGGCGACAACGTGCGTGAGTTCGAGTCGGCGGGCGTCGGAGGTACGCCGGGCTTCGTCGTCGACGGCGACGAGACGTTCTCCGGAATGGACGACTCGATATACGACGACCTTTCGGAGGCGATAGAGGAGGCGGGCGACGATGGATCCGAGGGAGGGGACGAGCCGACTCCCGATGAGGGGGGCAACGAGACCTCGGGTGAAACGGACAACGACACCGACGCTGAGTAGCCAACGAAGCGGAGTATCCACGGAACTGGGTTCGGTGTCCGTCGAAGCCTCCTCGCGGGTTACTTGTACGTCTTCATACTGCTAGCCGTCGATTCACAATAGATAAGTAAAGCAGACGAATTATTTCTCCCGTGAAAGCGACCGCCACAGAGCCGCTCGTCTCCCCCATGGCGCACGTCGGCGGCCAGGAGCTGCAGAACCAGGCGGACGTCTTCGACGAGATGTTCACGCTGTTCCTGGTTTTCGGTACCTTAGTGGGCGTAGTGGTGATATCCTACATGCTCCACAAGGCCTACAGCTACAGGGAGGGGCGAGCGGACGACGACGGTTTCGAAGCACCGACGCTCGGCGAGCTACCTCGGGGCGCAGACAAAGGCGGCAAGAAGCTGTTCGTGTCTTTCGGTATCAGCGCCGTCATAGTCGTGAGCCTCGTGGCCTTCGCCTACACCGCGCTTCTCTACGTCGAAGCGGGGCCCACGGAGCAGGTGGACAGCGAGGAGGTCATAGAGGTGAACGTCACGGCTTTCGCCTTCGGATGGGAGTTCGACTACCCGAACGGCGAGACTACGTTCAACACGCTCCGCGTGCCCGAGGGCAAGGTAGTCGACCTCACGGTGACGTCGCGGGACGTCTGGCACACGTTCAGCTCGCGGGAGCTAAACGCCAAGACAGACGCGATACCCGGTCAAGAAAGCGAAACGTGGTTCATAGCCGAGGAAGAAGGCGAGTACAGGGTTGTCTGCGACGAACTCTGCGGCGACGGCCACTCGACCATGAACGGAGAGGTGGTCGTGTTGCCCGAGGAAGAGTTCCTCGACTGGTACGAGGAGGAGCTAGACGGTGACCGGGACGAGGTCTACGGCGGAGACGTCTCCGAGGTCGGCGGTGTAACCGGCCCGGAGGACGACAACACGTCCGATGAAGGAGACGGGGGAGACGCCGGAGACACCTCCGACGAAGACACCGACGACGGAAACGGAACACAGGAGGAGAACTAGAACATGACCGAGAGAGAAAACCCAGAGGTATCGACGGACGGAGGACACGCTCACCTGCCGCCCGGACACACGGTGAAAAGGTGGCTCGTGACGACGAACCACAAGGACGTAGGGATGCTCTACCTCATCACGTCGCTGTTCTTCTTCGTCTTCGGCGGCGTGCTAGCCCTGCTCATCCGGCTTCAGCTATGGACGCCGGGTGAGAGCGTGCTCGATGGATTCGGGTACGGTCAGACGGTGACGGCGCACGGACTGTTGATGGTGTTCTTCTTCCTGTCTCCCGTCGCCATAGGGCTCGCGAACTACATCGTGCCGCTCCAGATAGGCGCGAAGGACCTCGCGTTCCCGAGGCTCAACGCCCTGAGCTACTGGACCTACCTCGCCGGTGGCTTGCTGTTCGCAGTTTCGTTCTTCCAGGGCGGCAGCATGGAGGCCGGCTGGACGCTCTACAGCCCGCTCGCGATTCCGGCGTTCACGCCGGAGACGGGTGCAACCACCGTGATACTCGCGCTCGCCGCCTTCCTCATCTCGAACACGATGGGTTCCGTCAACTTCCTGACGACGATACACACGATGAAGGCCGACGGCATGGGTCTCTGGAACCTACCGATGTTCACGTGGTCGATACTCCTCACGATATGGATGATGCTGTTCGCGTTCGCGGCGTTGCTCGCCGCAGTCTACATACTCCTCGCGGACCGAATCGTCGGCAGCCAGTACTTCCTCGCGGAAGAGGGAGGGAGTCTCCTCTGGGGCCACCTGTTCTGGTTCTTCGGCCACCCGGAGGTCTACATCGTGTTCTTCCCGGCGTTAGGCGTCATGCTCGAGGCGTTCCAGACGTTCACCGGGAAACGTCTCGTGGGCCGAAAGTGGGTGATAATCGCGATGGTGCTCGTCGCCGTCCAGTCGTTCCTCGTCTGGATGCACCACATGTTCCTGTCGACGATAAACCTCGAGACCAAGACTGTGATAATGGCGACGACGATAGCTATCTCGCTGCCGTTCGACCTCATGGTCTTCGCGATGATATACACGCTCGTCAAAGGCCGCATCAGGTTCAACACGCCGTTCCTGTTCAACTTCGGCGCGCTAGTGCTGTTCATCGTGGGCGGTATAACGGGAGTGTTCCTCGGCGCGATAGCCATCGACTACCAGCTTAGAGGCACGTACTGGGTCGTCGCTCACTTCCACTACGTCATGGTGGCGGCTGCGATGGCTATCTTCGGCGGTATCTACTACTGGTACCCCAAGATGACCGGGAGGATGTACGACGAGTTGCTCGGGCGGATCCACTTCGTGTTGTTCTTCGTGGGCTTCAACGGCGTCTACTTCAGCCAGTTCGCCGTCTGGGAGATGCCTCGACGGGTTTTCGAGTACTCCACCGACCTCGTGCTCTGGAACCAGATAGGAACGGTCGGAGCGTTCGTGCTCGGCATCTCGATGTTCGTGATGTTCTACAACTTAGCTCGGAGCTACTACGCTGGCGAGGAAGTCGACTCCAACCCCTGGGAGTACTCGCGTACCGCGGAGTGGGCCGTCGAGTCGCCGCCGCCGATGGAGAACTGGGAGGGCGTCCCGAGCTACGTAGACGGAAACCTAGAGTTCGTCGAAAGCGCTCCCGACGGAGGCCACGCCGAGGTGCACGACGACCACGCGAGCCCGTGGCCGGTCTTGATCGGCGCTTCGACGTTCCTCTTGTTCCTCGGTCTCTCGGGGATAACGGAGGTAGGCCGGTCGGGCATAGAGAGCGTCTCGACGACTTACACCGCGGTGACCGGCGTGGGGGCGCTCGCGCTACTCGGTAGCCTGGCGGGCCTCGGCCGCGAGCGCTTCGTCGCTACGGAGCAGGCGCACGGCATGAAGTGGCCGTTCGACGGCATCGAGAAGACCAAGCTGGGAACCTGGTTCTTCCTGGCGTCGGACGTCATGGTCTTCGGCGCCGTCATAAGCGCGTTCATCTTCATCCGCGTTCACATGGGCTGGGCGGACTACGAGGTGGTCGCGCCGAACTCGATGAACGGCTTGCTGCCTTCGGAGTCCGCTATCCCGGGCTTCGTGAACACCGTCGTGCTCCTGACGAGCAGCTTCACGGTGATCCTCGCGCTCGTGTTCGCGCGACACAAGCACAAGAGAGGCATGCTGGCGTCGATGGCCGTGACGATGGTTCTCGGTCTCACGTTCATGGTGATCAAGTACTTCGAGTGGAGCGAGAAGTTCGCGGACGGACACGGTCCGTCTTACGCGCTCGAGTACAGCGTCTACTTCGTGACCACGGGTCTCCACGGCCTCCACGTGCTGCTCGGCATGCTCGTGCTCGGCTTCCTGATGGTCAAGGGCTGGAAGGGGTCGTACATGGAGGACCAGCGTGCCGTCGAGAACTTCGGGCTGTACTGGCACTTCGTGGACATAGTCTGGATATTCCTGTTCCCGCTGTTCTACCTGCTCTGAGGTGACAAAAGATGGAAGAAAACTACGACACCGACCTGAACTGGCGCGAGATACTCGCCGAAGGAGAGACGAAGATATACATCGGGGCCTACCTCGGCCTCGTCGTGCTGGCGTTCGTACAGCTCGGATTGGAGATGAGCGGTATAGCTTACGGCTTGATGTTCGCAGGCATCATGGTGGTCTCGACGGCGAAGACCCTCGTCGTCGTCGCGTACTTCCAGCACCTGAAGTGGGAGCCCCGTATCCTCACGTACGTTTACGTGCTGTCGCTCGCAGCCGTGCTGCTGCTGATGTTGGCTGCGGCGTACTCGATCACCTGATCTCCGTCGTTCGAACTGACGTCGAGGTCTGCTTTTTGTTCGCCGGAGTAGACCGGACGGTTACGTGTAGCGCTACGTTTGGGGGACCGACCGGGCTTCTCAGGAGACGAGGTTGGAGACGGCGAGCGCCACGACTATCGCGCCCACGAGGACGGAGGCCGTCAGCGTCGCGTGTGCGTTGTTGAGTCTGTCTCGGTAGGCGAGTACACCTGTACCCAGTATGCCGAGCGCCGACAGGCCGACGGCGACGTCGGCGAGAGTGGCTATTACTTCTGACATGGTCTTCTCCCCGTAGTTGTGTCTCTCGGGTATTAAGCTTGTTCGAAAGCGGCTACCGCCGGCGTATCTCGCCTGCGTTGTGTCTGTTGCTGGCTTCTCCCATCGCGGCCTCTATCTCGGCGAGTACCTCGGTTATCTCGGCCTGAAGATGTCTCTGGGCTATCGATAGCTCGTTCTCTATCTTCTCGAGGCGTTCGAGGCGTTCGACGAGGTCGTCGAGGTCGGAGTTGGCGTCGGCGACGGGTTGTTCTATCTCGACGTAGTCGTAGTCGTTGGATATCTTCCGGGGGTAGGCGCTCTTCATGCCGAACGAGTAGGGCGTGACGTTGACTTCGAGACGCAGGCTCCGGGTTATGTTGAAGTACTTCCGGCGGCGGTCGTCGACGGTGCTCTCGATGAGTCCCGCCTGTTCGAGCATCTCCAGGTGGTCGATGACGGCCTTCGGTGACACGCCTATGTGGTCGCTTATCTCGGTTACGTAGCAGGGTTTCCGGGAGAGCAGTTCGAGTATGTGGCGTCGGTTCTCGTTACCGAGTATGTCTAGTAGTTCGGACGAGTCCAACGTCTTGCCTCCCTTGACCGTAAGTAAACCCCACTAGGTTAAAAGGTTTTGGAGGCTAGACGTCGACGTCGTCGTCCGGCTCCACCTCGCGCTTCATCGACTCACGTCGGCTCTTGGCGTCCCGGCCCGTGACCTCCTCCAGGAAGTCGTTCTTCGCCTCGCGCGCCGCCCCGGCTTCGTCGAGCAAGCCCTCCTCCTGTATCGTCTCGAGGTCCTTCTCCTCGAAGTGCACCGCAAGCTGGTCCTTGCCCGACGTCTCCTTGACGCCGGCGAGCACTCGGTCGAACACCATCGTGTCCTCGACGACGTACATCTCCACGCCGTCCATCGTCTCGGTGCCCGACACCTCGCCGAAGTACTCCTCGAACTTCGCCTTCAGGTCTGGCACGCGTTCCTCGAGGTACTCGCCCCGTCGCATCTTGTAACTGCGCATGCCCACCGTATGGACGGCCCGACAAAGTCGTTTGCGTTCGAACTCAGGCGCGCCCGAGGTAGCCTCCGCCGCACTCGGGACAGACGTCGCCCTCCCTCAGGCTCGTGTCCGCCGACCCGAAGCCGCACTCCGGACACCTGTATAGCGGGTCGGCGTCTCCCGCGGGCGCCTGGTTCTCGACGACCACGGCGTCGTCCGATCGCGACGGAGGCGCATCCGTCGTCACGTCGGCCTCACGCCGGCCTCCGGACGACGACTCGGTCGCGGAGTCTCCGGACGTCGTCTCTGCCCTACGGTCTCCGTCCGAACCGCCTTCAGGTTCCGTCGACCTTACCTCGGTGTTCTCGCTCACCGTGCGGTGCTCGCCACATCGCTCGCACACCCGGTACTCCACCTCGGTGACCGCCACCTCTCCTCGGGACTCCTCCGTCGAACGCCGGCTCCTCACGTCGCTCCACGAGTGACCCGTGAGCGAGCACCTGATTCCCATCGAGGGTACGGACGGCGGCGGCCACCAAAATACCTGTGGCTCTACACCGGGTCGCTGCAGTCACGGAGGAAGCCGCAGTTTAGACACCGGATCTCGCAGTGATGTCTCACGACGTCTCCGCCGCAGAGCGGACATCGCGCGCTGTCTTCGGAGTCGTAGCCCACGTGACGACGTTATCTCGCAAGCCCTATTACTCCTCCGCGGAAACCAGACGCCATGAAGCTGTTGCTGATACACTCGGACTACATAGAGTACGAGGCGCGGGATTCCACGCCCGTCGCCGAGTCCGAGGACGACGTAGCTCTCGCGGGAGGCGCCGAGGAAGCTCTCGTCGTCTTCACGGCCGTCGAGTCGTCCGACAGCGAGGACCTCGACGACGTCGTAGGGTCCGCGGTCGCCGAGGTCGTCGACGTAGCCGGCGAGCTAGGCGTCGAAGCCGTGGTCGTCTACCCCTACGCACATCTCTCTGAAGACCTGTCCGACCCCGACGTGGCCGTCGAAGCCCTCCGCGGTATGGCGGACGCGCTCGAGGACGAAGGCTACTCGGTGAGCCGGGCTCCGTTCGGCTGGTACAAGCGGTTCGAGCTAAGCTGCAAGGGCCACCCGATGTCCGAGCTAAGCCGCTCGATAGAGCCCATCGAGGTCGACGGCGAAGACGAGGAACGCGAGAGACCTCCGAGCACCTACCACGTCCTCACCACGGAAGGCAGCCGATTCGACGCCGGGGAGTACGAGGGCTCCCGGGAGCTAGAGATGCTCGTCGACGACGAGATAGGCGAGGGAGGCGGCGACGGCCGCGAACCCGCTCACATCGACCTGATGCGCGACAAGGAGTTCGTGGGCTACGACGGCCTGAGCGACCCAGGCAACCTCAGGTGGTACCCCAGGGGTAAACGCGTCCGTGACCTCCTGATAGACTACGTCGACGAACTCGTCGTCGACTACGGAGGTATGCCGGTCGAGACACCCATCATGTACGACCTCGGCGCTAGCTGCATACACGAGCACAGCGACAAGTTCGGTGAACGCCAGTACAGGTTCGAGAGCGGGAGCAAGCAGCTGATGCTGCGTTTCGCCGCGTGCTTCGGTCAGTTCAGCATCATGCGAGACATGCACATCTCTGACGCCGACCTACCGCTCCGGATATACGAGATGTCGACCTACAGCTTCCGGCGTGAACAACGAGGCGAGCTATCCGGGCTCAGACGGCTGAGGGCGTTCACGATGCCCGACATGCACACGGCGTGCCGCGACTTAGAGCAGGCGAAAGACGAGTTCGCTCGGCAGGCGGAGCTAGCGCTAGACTCCGCCGACGATTTCGAGATAGAGTACGCCGCCGTCCTCCGGGTCACCGAGGAGTTCGCGGAGCGACACGGCGACTGGATGGAGGAGTTCGTCGCAGACATCGACCGGGACGTGCTCGTCGAGGTGCTGCCCGAACGCCTACACTACTGGAGCGCCAAGATAGATCTAGCGTACGTCGCCTCCGACGGAACCGTGATGGAGAACCCGACGGTCCAGATAGACGTCGAGTCCGCCGAGCGCTTCGATGTAGAGTACCACGACGACGAAGGCACTCACGAGCCCGTCGTACTCCACTACAGCCCTACGGGGAGCATCGAAAGAGCGTTCGCCGCATTACTCGAGGACGCCGCGGAGAGCGACGTTCCGTCGCTTCCCGTCTGGCTGGCTCCGACCCAGGCGAGGTTCGTGCCCGTCGGCGACGAACACGTCGACCACTGTCTCGAGGTAGCGTCGAAGCTAGAGAGCGCGGGAGTCCGCGTCGACGTCGACGACCGCGGCGAGTCCGTCGGCGCCAGGATACGGAGGGCGGAGCAGGACTGGGTTCCCTACGTCGCCGTCGTGGGCGACGACGAAGTCGGAGGCGACGCGCTCGGAGTCCGCGTCCGCGAACGGGACGAGGAAGTCGAGATGACGGTAGACGAACTCGTCGACCGCGTGGACGAAGCAAGCCGAGGTCTGCCGCGCGGCGAACGCTACACCCCGGTTCTGTTGAGCGAGAAACCGAACTTCGTGTAGTCAGGGAGCGACTCGCGCGAGACGCATGGCGTTCAGGGTGACCGCGAGGCTCATACCCATGTCGCCTAAGACGACGGCGAGCGCCACCGAGACTAAGCCGAAGGGCACGCCGACGGCTAGCGCGAGCTTGACCGCGAGGCTGCTCCAGACGTTCTCGCGTATAACGGAGTTCGAACGCCGCGAGAGCTCCAGGAGGTAAGGCAGCCTGCCTACGTCGTCACCCATCAACGCGACGTCGGCTGTCTCGATTGCGGCGTCGCTGCCGGCGGCCGCCATCGCTATCCCGACGTCGGCGGCGGCGAGCGCGGGCGCGTCGTTGACTCCGTCGCCGACCATCGCGACCACTCCGTCGTGCTTCAGTCTCTCTATGGCGTCGACCTTTTCCTCCGGAAGTAGCTCGGCCTCGTAGCTAGTTATCCCGACGTCGTCGGCGACTGAGCGTGCCACGGCTTCGTCGTCGCCCGTCAACAAGACGACGTCGCGCACTCCGAGAGCCCGGAGGCGTTCGACGGTCTCGGCTGCCTCGACGCGTACTTCGTCTGCGAAGCCCACTGCTCCGACGGCGACGCCGTCGCGTGCGACGACCACCGACGACACGCCTCGTTCCGAGAACTCGTCGAGAGCGTCTTCGAGCGACCGACCTTCGAGTGCGACGGAGAGATCGACGTCGAGTTCGTCCATCCACTCGGGGCTGCCGACGTAGACGGCTTCGCCGTCGACGGTGGCTTCGACACCCCTGCCCGAGCGGCTGACGACGTCTTCGGCGGCGGAGAACGCGAGGCCGCGGGAGCGGGCTTCCTCGGTCAGCGCCCTGGCGAGCGGATGCTGGCTTCGGGTCTCGACGGCCGCCGCGAGGGCGAGCGCGTCGTCTCCGCCGACGACGTCGTCGACGGCGGGTTCGCCGTACGTGAGAGTCCCCGTCTTGTCGAGAGCGACGACGTCGACGTCGCCGAGTCGCTCGAGGTGGTCGCCTCCCTTGACGAGCACGGCGTTGCGTGCGGCCGCCGTCAAGCCGCTCGCAACCGAGACGGGCGTCGATATCACGAAGGCGCAGGGGCACGCGATGACGACGAGGGTGAGACCTCGGACGAACCAGACTCCGGGGTCGGCGTCGAACGCCAGCGGCGGGACCAGTACGGCGGTGACGGCTGCGGCGAGCACGGCGGGAGTGTAGATAGAAGCCAGTCTGTCGACGTATCTCTCGCGCTCGGTCTGCCGTGACTCGGCCTCGCGGACGAGCTCGACCACGCGCGCTATCGTCGACTCCCCCGCCGACTTCGTCGCGCGTACTTCGATGGCGCCCTCCTGGTTGACGCTGCCTGCGTAGACGTCGTCGCCCGGGCCGACGTCCACGGGCATCGACTCGCCCGTGACCATCGAGGTGTCGAGCGCCGACGTTCCTGCTGAGACGACGCCGTCGACCGGCAGGCGTTCGCCGGGGTGGACGGAGACCTCGTCGCCCTCCCTGACTTGCTCGGCGTCGACCTCTCGTTCGCCTTCGTCCGTCACGAGCCGTGCTCGCTCGGGTCTCAGCTCCACGAGGTGCTTGAGCGAAGACCGGGTTCGGTCGACGCTGTATCTCTCGAGGAGTTCGGCGAAGCTGTAGAGCACGGCGAGCGTAGCGGCTTCGACGGGGTATCCGACGGCGACGGCGGCGACTACCGCCGTCCCCATCAGGAGGTCGACGTC
>JBKGYY010000002.1:0-41876 GCA_046545855.1 Halobacteriales archaeon
GAGACGTAGACTCCGCGGTAGTCTCCGCGGACGAAGTGAAGCCGGACGGAGTCCTCGAACTGGTATATCGAGCAGTCGAGGTCGTCGTCCTTGAACAGTGACTCGATGTGCTGGTTACCGAGGCCCTTGAGTATCATCTCGTGGTGTATCTGCTCGATGTCGTCGGCGTCGTACTCCTCTGCCACGTCACGGCGTATGTAGAGAACCTCGTAGCCGTCGCGGTCGTACCTGCCGACGGCGCGCAGGGCGTCGCCAACCTCGCTCTCGAGGTAGGAGACGAGTCTCTCGTTCTCTTCGCTGACGTTCTTCGACATCACTCCAACCCCTGGTTCAACGTGTAAAGGTGGAGGCCCCTTCGACGTAAAGTTTCTTGTTCGTCGGCCTAGGCCTGGTCAAACCACTACCTCGGTGTCGGATCCGGTGAGCGGGTCACGTCGGTGAGCCGAGCCGGCTCTCCCCGCCGAAACCTAGTTAAGCCGTCGGTGTGACCGTACCGCATGCTCAAGTGGCTAGTCGCGGTTCTCGCGACGATACTCTTCGTCTGGGGTCTCAACAAGGTGGTTATCGCTCTCGGCTGCGAGGAGACGAGGACCACGACGTGCACCGAGGAGGTGGCGTTAGGCATCGTCGGAGTCACGCTCGCTGCGCTGTCGTTCGTCTACCTCGCCTGGCTGTTCAGCACGGTCCAGAGGAACATGTAGGCCGTCGACGTTGCTCGGGATGCGTCTCGAGTAGTCAGGTTGTAGTCGCGGGTATCTCGTACTGCGTTACTTCCACCTCTCCACGTACGCCGTCCCACCGTCTCTCGAATTCGACGTCTATCTCGAACGGAAGGTGGGGGCCCGAGAGCGCGAGCGACTCGTACTCGCCGCCCTCGCCCATCGGATGTACGCCGTGCGTCGTCTCGAGCGCGAGGAGTTCGTCGACGGCTTCGTCGGTGAGCCTTCTGCCGAGCCAGTCTCTGTCGAGGCCGTCTGCTGCGACGGCGGTCACCATGACCTCGTAATCCCCGGCTACTTCCCTCAGTTTTTGGCGGGGGTCGACGTGCCAGAGAGGGGCGTCGTGCTCCATACCCAGGCGGTCCGCTACTCCGTCGACGCGTTCGCGCTGGTAGTCGCTCGCGACGGCGCCGGAGACGACGACGTCGGCGTCGAGTTCCGCGAGCGTTCGTTCGAGCGGCGTTATCTCGTCGTCGCCGTCCACCTCGACTGCGAGCACGTCGTGTCCGGCTTTCTCGGCCGCGGTACGCGCGACTTCGACGGCGGGCACGTGGTACATGTAGGACGCCGTCGGTGCTTCGACGGTGACGACTGCTTCGACTTCGTAGTGTTCGATGGCGTGTGCGAGGGCGTACGACGAGTCCTTGCCGCCGGAGTAGAGCACGGCGGCCTTCACAGGTCCTCCGTCTCGACGTCGTAGTCTCCGTGTCTAGCGCCGGAGTCGAGCCAGCCGTGTCCGTAGCTGTACGCCGCGAGCGCTTCGGCGTGCTCGCCTTCGCTCTCGAAGTGCTCGCCGTCTTCGAGGTAGGCTCTCGCCATCTCGAGCGTCTGGCGCGCTTGTTGGCTGTCTTCGACGTCCTCGACGCTGTCGAGGGCTGCTTCTAGCATGTCGTGGTAGCGCCCCGTCTTCCGTTCGAGGTAGTTCATCTCTGTCCTCGGTAGTCGTCTGCTGGTTTAGTGTGTTGGGTTTCGGCCTCGGGCGTTCGGATGGGGGTTCTCGGTCTAGCTCTGGCAACCGACCGCCACCGACAGCCTTAAGTCGGCTCATCGCTAACTTGTAGTTAGCATGGCACCCAGAGACGACCCGTTCGAAGACATCTTCGAACAGATGAACGAGATGATGGAGCGAATGACCGCCAACATGGGCTTCGGAAACCTCGGGCCCGAGAACGGAGGCTTCGGAGGCGTACGCTTCACCAAGAAGCCCGGAGAAGACGCCAGAGTAGAGAGCTTCGGAGACTGGGGCGCCGGAGAAGCCGACGTCGCGGGCTCGACAGCCGCCGGAACCACACACGTCGACGTCATGGAGGAAGAAGACCACGTGCGAGTCGTAGCCGACCTGCCGGGCGTCTCCAAACAGGACATCGAGGTACAGCTAAACGGAGACGTACTCCACGTCTCCGCCGAGTCCGGTGACCGCTCCTACGACGAGCGCGCCAGGATAGACGCCGAAGTAGACCCCGACACCGCCGAAGCGAGCTACAACAACGGAGTCCTGGAGGTCAGCTTCGAACGCCTCGACGACGGCGACGAAGGACGCACGATACAGGTGGACTGAAACCGTGGAACTACCCGACGTGGGCCCAGGGATGACCGAGGAGGACGCCAGAGAGCTACAGCAGGCGTTCGACGAGTGGATAATCGAGGAGTTCACGACACAGGTCGCCTCCTGATTCCGAGCGCCCGAGCCAATACGCTGCCTCTGACTTTCGTCCTTACCCACAGCTACCTACCTAGCTCCTCGTGAGACGAATCCAGAGTGTCGGACGCGATAGCGGCGTGCAAGCTGACCTCGCCAGCCAGCACCGCCGCCGCAACCACCTCCGCGAACTCCTCCGCGCGCTCGCCGTCGCCGCCTCCCTCGACACCCAGCAACGACAACGCTTCACGCTGAGTCGGAAGTGACGTACCTCCGCCCACGGTACCGAGCTCCAACGCAGGCAGAGTGACGCCGACGTAAACACCGCCGTCCCGACGGGACATCACCGTGTAAGCGCTCGACGCCTCGACGACCTGAGCCACGTCCTGCCCCGTCGCCAAAAAAACCGCCGCCACGACGTTCGCCGCGTGGGCGTTCGCCGACAGCGAGCCAGAGCGGACGCTCCCCATCAACGTCTTCACCCGGTGGACCTCGAGCAAGTCCTCGACCGAGGTCTTGAGCTTAGACTCCACGGCTTCGGAGGACAACACCGCCTCCGCCTGAACCGACTTCCCCCGTCCCTCGACGGCGTTGATCGCCGCGGGCTTCTTGTCGACACAAACGTTCCCCGAAAGCGCCACGAGCGAGGCGTCGAACTCGGCCTCAACGACCCTCGCCGCCTCCCGAGACGCGATGGTCACCATGTTCATGCCCATCGCGTCCGACGTGTCGAACCCCATACGGAGGTAGACGACGTCACCCATGACGTACGGACGCACCCACTCGAGCCTACCGTGGTCCGTGGTCGACCCCGCCGCCTCCCGCAGGCGCTCCAGGCCCTCGGCTTCCACCCAACTGGAGAGACGCGCGGCTTCTTCGACGTCCGAGACACGGAACGCAGGAGCACGAGTCATAGCGTCACCGACGACGCGCACCGAGACACAGCCCGACTCCGTCACCGCCGAGCAACCCCGGTTCGTCGACGCCACGAGAGCGCCCTCCGTCGTCGCCATCGGGACGTAGTAACCGCCCGACGCCCGACGGCCGTCTACCTCTAGCGGGCCGGCGACGCCGAGAGGCACGCGCGTCGCGCCGACGGCGTTCTCGACGTTCGACGTGGCTTCCGCGAGGTCGTGTTCGGAACCGACCTCGTCTAGCGACGTCGAAGTCCAGGTTTCCAGGGCTTGCCTTCGGACTTCGGCGGCCTCTCCGGCCGTGACCTCGGTCTCTAGCTCGTGGAGACCTATGTCGCCGTTTAGGAGGCGTTCGAGCAGGCTCATGCGGCTCATCACGTCGAGACGGCATTTAGTTCGGTCGGTGTGAGACCCTAGTCTTCGACGAGCGACGACCCGGTCATCTCCGGGGGAGCCTCTACGTCCAGAAGCGACAGCAAAGTAGGCGCTAGGTCCCGGAGTTCGCCGTCGCGTGCTTCGCCGTCACCGTCGACGTGGACGAACGGAGCCGGGTTGAACGTGTGCGCCGTGTGGGGGTCGTCTGGCGTCCCCATGTCGTCGGCGTTACCGTGGTCAGCCGCCACGACGACCTCGGCGCCGACGTCGCGGAGGGCGTCGACGAGCCTTCCAGCGCATCTGTCGACGTGCTCGCAGGCTTCGACGGCGGCGTCGAAGTCCCCCGTGTGTCCGACCATGTCTGGGTTGGCGTAGTTCACGACGACGACGTCGTGTTCGCCGACTGCTTCGACGGCGTAATCGGTGACCTCGTAGGCGGACATCTCGGGCTTCTCGTCGTACGTCGGGACGTCGGGCGACGGCACTATCTCCCTGGTCTCGCCCTCGAACTCGCGTTCGCGTCCACCGTTCAAGAAGTAGGTGACGTGGGCGTACTTCTCGGTCTCGGCGATACGGTACTGTGTTAGGCCGACGTCAGAGAGAACCCTTCCGAGGACGTTCGCGGGCTGGCTCGACGGGAAGGCGACGGGCAGGTCGTAGTCCTCGTCGTACGCGGTCATCGACGCGAACTCGACGTCGAGCGCGGTGTCGCCGTCCGGCCACTCGGGCTCGATGCCGTTGATCATCCTCGTGAGCTGTCTCGCGCGGTCTCCGCGGAAGTTGAAGAAGAAGACCGAGTCGCCGTCGTCGACCGCGCCGGAGTCACCGACTACGGTGGGTTCGACGAACTCGTCCGTTTCACCTCGGTCGTACGCTCGTTCGACTGCTTCGACTGCGTCGTCCGCCCGGCGGCCCTCGCGGTGCACGATGGCGTCGTACGCCGCACGAGTGCGCTCCCAGTTCTCGTCGCGGTCCATCGCGTAGTACCTCCCGGCCACGGTCGCTACCTCTCCGCCGGTCTCGTCGGTCTTGTCTTTCAGGCGTTCGAGGTACGAGCGCGCGCTCCGCGGCGGGGTGTCGCGTCCGTCGAGGAAAGCGTGGACTACGACGTCGTCGGCTCTACCTAAGCGGCCGGCGGCGTCGAGGAGCGCGTGAAGGTGTCGCTGGGCCGAGTGGACTCCGCCGTCGCTCACGAGCCCCATCAGGTGTACTTTTTCGCCGGCTTCGAGGGCTTCGACTACGACGTCGTTTTCGTAGAACGAGCCGTCTTCTACCGCGTCGTCTATGCGGGCGAGCGGTTGTTTGACTGTCCGTCCGGCCCCTATGTTGAGGTGTCCTACCTCGCTGTTCCCCATCTGTCCTTCTACTAGGCCGACGGAGCGGCCGTGGGTTTTCAGCCTCGAGAACGAGCCGTTCTCGCGCCATCCGTCGAAGTTGGGTGTGTCGGCTGCGGCTACGGCGTTGCCCTTGGTCTCCTCGCGCTCTCCCCATCCGTCGAGTATCACTAGCGCGGCCTTCGTCATCCTTGTGTGCCTCGTCGCTGTCGGTTGACCGGGGTAGGCTCTCGTGCGTATAAAAAACGTCCGTCACGTGTGTAGTGTCTCGGTTGGCTGCGCGGACTCAGCACGCCGAAGTCGTGTAGTCGTCGCCCGCCAATCACAAAGGGTTAGACAGGGCTCCGCATACCGGGGTGCGTGAACAACGACGTCGAGGTTGAAACCATCGAACTCTGGATGGAGTGGCCCCCACAGGAGGTCTCAGTCCATCTCATCGAGGCCGAGGACACCGCGCTCGTCGACGCCGGCGTCGGCACCGAGGACGGCAAGACCGAGGTGCTCGACGCCCTCGCTTCGAGGGACGTGTCGCGCGAGGACGTCGACCACGTGCTCGTGACTCATCCCCACGTCGACCACGTCGGCGCCGCCACCGAGTTCCCCGAGGCCACCGTCTACGCACACGAGGACGTCGCCGACTACCTCGTGCTCGACGACTCCGTCCGAGACGAGATGCAGGTGATGATGCGCGAAGCCGGTCTGAAGGGCTCGTACCTCGACGGCGCGTACGAGGAATCCGTAGCGGCGCTCGAAGCGAACATCGACTGCCTGCCGCCGGACTCCGTCGACGTCCCGCTCTCGGACGGAGACTCCGTAGACGTCGGAGGCTTCGAGCTAAAGGCGATACACACGCCGGGCCACCAGCGCTACCACCACTGCTACCGCTCCGAAGGCGAACATCCCGTCCTTTTCGCGGGCGACGCCGTCGCCCGCTCGTTCCGCTCGGTGACGTACGGAGTCGGGTTCCGCGAGGGCATGTACGACGCCGTAGCCAACTACTACGACGCCTTCGAGACGCTGTCCGAGCAAGACGTCGAAGTCGTCTACCCGGGGCACGGGCCGGTTTTCGACGACCTTCCCGCGGCGGTGGAACGCGGCGTCGATAGCCTCGACCGCCTGGTAGAAGGAGTCCGCGAGGCCGTCGACGACCTCGGGGAAGCTACGGCCGTCGACGTCGCCCTCCACAGGGCCGAGGAACCCGAGGACGTCAGACACCTTCTCTTCGACAACATAGGCGCTCTCGGCTACCTCGAACGCGAGGGCGACGTAGAGAGCGAGGTAGTCGAGGGAGGCCGCAGGTTCTCACCCGCCGAGTGAGCGGCGTCCGACAGCCTGAAGCCATCGGGGACACTCCGAAGACCATGGAGGCTGCCTCCGGCGTACACGTGGTCGACACCGGCATGTGGGGAGTTGAGGGATGGACTGCGGCCTTCGTGATTGACGCCGACAATCCCGTCGTCGTCGACGCCGGTCTCGAGGGCGACGCCGACAGGGTGCTCGCGGCTCTAGACGAACTAGACGTCGACAGACGTGACGTCGAAGACGTCGTGGTGTCTCACGTTCACCTCGATCACGCGGGCGGAGTGCCGAGGCTCCTCGAAGAGTGCCCGAACGCTGTCGCACGCGTCCACCCCCGAGGCCGCCCGTACCTCGTCGACGAGGACCGCGTCGAGGCGTTGCTCGAAGGAGTCCGCGCCGCCATGGGCTCGATGGCGGACGCCTACGGCGGCCTGACGACGGTCGAAGAGGAACGCGTGGAGACGCTCGAAGACGGCGAGTTGCTCGATCTCGGCAGCCACGAGCTAGAGGTCGTCTACGCCACGGGACACGCTCCACACCACGTCTCTCTTTACGAACGCACGACGGAGTCGCTGTTCGTCGTCGACGAAGGCTGCGCTTACTTCGACGGCAGAGAGCTTTGCACGACTCCGCCGTCGGACTTCGACCTGGAACGCACTCTCGATAGCTTCGAGACGTTCGAGAGCCTCGAACCCGAGTGGCTGCTGTACGGTCACTTCGGTGCTAACGACTCAGGCGTAGAAGCAGTCGACCGACACCGCAGGGTGCTCGTCGACTGGGTCGACGCCGTCGAACGCGCGTGGAGCGAGACGGAGGACTTAGAGCGGACGCTCGACCGAGCGGTCGAAGCCGTCGGTTTCGACGACGTCGACCCGTTGTTGCGCGGCATGCTCGCGCGCGACGTCAGGGGCGTGCTGGGCTACCTCGGGGTGGAACTGTGAAACGAGAGAACGGCGTGCGACGTCGGCGTGGGGGGCTCGGGCTTGCCCTCTAGGTTCTCTTTCCTCCGTCGGCAGCTAGAGATAGCGTTTTTCGTGCTCGTGATAGCTGTGGCTTTCTACCTCGTTGGCGTCCTCGTGCCGATGAGCTACCTTCCGCACTACGCTGCAGCATGGGTCGCTTTCCTCGCCGCACGCGTCGTCAGGGAGGCGGACGTTGGCTTCGTCGTCGACTTACGTGAGTCGGGGGGAGGCGTTGCTGTCTTGACGTTCGTCGAGGGAATCGCGGTGTTCCTGTTCGCGTACATATCGATGATGGGGTTCTTCAGGGGTGACCTTGGTTTGCTCGTGGCGGCTCTCGTCGGGGTTTTCGTCGGCATGTACAGCCTGACGACGTGACTCCGGAGTGGCTGCGAATCTGGCGCCTCGACCGTACGCGGGCTTCTGTCGCCGTCGAGGCAATCCGTCGTGGGAGATACATAAGGATACCGACTGCGCGGGGAAAACGCCTGGAAACTAGCGATAGATTTTTTACACGAAAGATGCAACCAGATTCGTGGGACACAGTCACACGGACGGTCCGAGAGACGGACCGAGAACCAGGACTCGTCGGAACCAGGGGGTGTCCAGATGACGGAGAGAGCAGTACGACACAAGCTAGGGAGGTTCGTTCACACTGTAGCGATCCGCTCGCTCGACGAACTAAACCCGTTGAACGTGCTCGACGTCGACGTCAACCTGCCGGGAGACAAGCTCAAGTCAGCGATGCGCGACGACATACGTCAGGAGATGGCGAGCGTCAAAGCCAGGTTCCAGGATCAGGCCGACGTCATGGTCGACTACAGCCTCGAACGGAACGGACGTTACGACGACTACCTCGAGGAGTTCCTCGCGAACGACGTCTTCTACTCCCACTACCACGGCAACGGCGACGGACGCGAGAGCTTCCAGCGCGAGCTGAAAGACTACTTCGACGAGAACACCGAGAACCTCGCGCCGTTGATAGAGTCGCCCGAGGACGACTTCTGGGACGCAGTCAGAGACGTCTATGGCCGCGAGGAAGCAGGCGAGGTGCTCGGAAGGCACTTCAGCCGCGCCGACATCATCGAGAAGTACACGGACGGAATAGTCCTAAACATGGAGTTAGACACCGGGTTGCCGATAGACGAGATGGAGTACACCGACGAAGGCGTCCGCATCTTCGCCGTCGGCGAACGACAGATGCGCGAGCAGGTCGACGAACAGCTAGACAAGCTCTACGGCTGACGTCCCACCGTCGGACGAAGGCTTAAGGAGGCCGCGAGCTATCTCGGTCCTGCATGGTGCACAAGAAGATAACAGTCATAGGGAGCAGCACCGATTCGTGGGAGCAGGCGGCGCTCGACGCCGTGGACCGCGTCGACGCCACCGTCGAGAACATAAAGTGGGTGGAGGTCACCGGCCGCGGCATAGAGCTCGCGACGACGGAGGAACCCGAGTTCCAGACTGAGGTAGAGGTGGCGTTCCTCGTGGAGGAATGACGGCCATAGACGAAGCTCGAAGTCCAGACTCCGCCGTTTGAACTACAGACCACTCCTTTAGGACGGGGCCGCGCTCAGGACGCGCGCCGCCGGCCTCAGATGTCCATCGACTTCAGGCTCGACTCGATGTTCTCGAGCTCGTCCGTAGTGACCTCCATCTGCGACCTCATGTGCTCTACCTCGCGTTGAAGCTGCCGCATCCGGACGTATATCAGGTAGCTTATCCCGAGCGATATACCGAGCAACACGCCGAGCCCCGTTATTATAGCCGTCGTTACCATAAGCCACAATCATCCTCCGGAGTAATAAAACATGGCGTCGACGCTTCGCCGCCACGTCGCCGTAATCCGGCACAAGGTTTTTCGCTCGCACGCTCGAAGCACGCGGGATGACCCCCACCGAGAGCGTCGCCGTGATAGGCGGCGGCGTCGGCGGCCTCACGGCGGCGCACGAGCTAGCTGACCGGGGCTTCGAAGTCGAGGTGTACGAAGCCCGGGAGCGCTTCGGAGGTAAGAGCAGGAGCCTCCGGGTCACAGGCGAGAACGGCACCGAGAATCTGCCGGGCGAACACGGCTTCAGGTTCCTGCCGGGCTTCTACCGTCATCTACGCGACACGATGCAACGCATCCCCTGCGGCTCCAACCCCCGCGGCGTCCGCGACAACCTCGTCGAGGTCATGGAGATGATGAGGTGCAACGTCGACGAACCCAACGTCGTCTCACGGCGCCGGCACGTCGACTCGCTCGAAGACTTCGTGTACATGGTCGACAGGATGCTGTGGCGCGACAGCGTCCCCGACCGCGAGCACACGTTCTTCCTCAACCGGTTCCTCGTGCTCGCGACGAGCTGCGACGCACGGTGGGAGGAGGAACACGAGCAGACGTCTTGGTGGGAGTTCACGCACGCCGACGACCTATCGGAGGACTACAGGAAGTACCTCGTCCGCGGCGCCACCAAGCTCCTCGTCGCCATGGACCCCGAGATGAGCAGCGCGCGCACCATCGGCAAGATGACCGTCCAGATACTCAACGACATCGTCGACCCCGACCGAAAGGTCGAGATACTCGACGCTCCGACGAGCGAAGCCTGGATAGACCACTGGATCGACTACCTCCAGGGACACGACGTCGAACTCAACTCCGGAACGCCCGTCACCGAGATAGAGTACGACGCCGGACGCGTCCGAGGCTTCACGACGCCCGAAGGAGACGTAGAAGCCGACCACTACGTACTAGCGACGCCACTGGAGGCCGCGCTCGAACTCCTGCCGGAGGAGGCGATGGAGGACGCGCCGTCTCTCGGACGCATCCGTCGACTACACACCGACTGGATGAACGGCATCCAGTTCTACCTCGACCGCGACGTCGAGATGGCGGAGGGACACGGCATCTACTTCGACTCGCCGTGGGCGTTGACCTCGATATCCCAGCGTCAGTTCTGGAAGCAGGACTTCGAGGAGTACGGTGGCGACGAAGTAGAAGGCGTGCTCTCGGTCTGCATAAGCGACTGGGGCCGCGCGGGAGTAGTCTACGACAAGCCCGCTCGCGAGTGCACGCCGGAGGAGATAAAGGAGGAAGTCTGGACGCAGATCAACGACCATCTCGACGAACCCATCGACGACGGAGCGCTCGTCGACTGGTACCTCGCTCCGAGCATCCGACACGAGGACGGCGTAACCTACAACGACGAACCCCTGCTCGTCAACACCGTGGGGTCACGCGCTAACCGACCGGAGGCAGACACCGAGATACCTAACCTGTATCTCGCCGCCGACTACGTCCTCACGGAGACCGACCTCGCGACGATGGAGGGCGCCAACGAAGCCGCGCGTCACGCAGTCGCAGGCGTCCTCCGGCGCTCGGACGTCGACGCCCAACCCCCGGAGACCTGGGAGCTAGACGAACCCGGATTCCTCTCCCCGTTACGGAGGCTCGACGCCGTCCGACACCGTCTCGGACTCCCCCATCTTGGGGACCGCGTCGCGCCTTTCTGGAAGACGTACGCCAGAAGCGACGCGCTCGAGCTACCGCTTTAGGCGGTCGCACGCCGTCTCCGGGGCTTTATGGAGAACGAGGCCGTCGGTAAGCCGATGCGACGCGACGACCTCGAGGACGAGGTCAGGGAATGGGTGGACGACGACGTCGTCACCGAGAGCCAGGCCGAAGAGATACTCTCGCGCTACCCCGAGGGCGGGACGCGTTCGCGCGTCGTAGCCGCCGTCAGCCTCGTCGGCGCTTCTCTCGTCGCCGTGGGCCTCCTCGTGCTCGTCGCCGCCGCCTGGGACGAACTTCCCGTCGCCGTACAGATGGCGTTGTTGACCGCTACGCCGCCGTCTTTGCTCGCCGCAGGTGCTTACCTGTGGTTCGAACGCGACTCCGAGCGCGTCGGCCACGCCGTCGTCGTCCTCGGCACGCTGTCGATAGGCGCGTCGCTCTACCTAGCCGAAGAAGTGCTGTTCCTCGGGTTCGCGGACGAGACGTTGTTGCTCCCGTGGGCGTTGCTCGCCCTCCCGGTGGCGTACGCCGTCGGCTCGCGCGCAGTCGCTCTAGTGGGTCTCGGCGTCTTCGGCGTCTGGCTCTCGTTCGACTTCGCCGACGCCTCCGCGACGACGATGACGTTGTACGGCGTCGTCCTGTACTCCGTCGCGGACCCCCACGACTCGTGGCGGCCGGACGTCGGCTTCGGCGGCGTCCACCGCGCCCTCGGCTCTCTGTTCGCGCTCGCCGGCGCCTACGTCGTCGTCCTCCAGCGAGCCGACGGAGACGTCGTAGGCCTGGGGACGCCGGCGGCCGTTGTGTTCGTTCCAGCCGTCTGCGCCTCCGTCTACCTGGTCTACCGCGCCGCCGGGAGTCGGACGGCGAGGTCGCGTCACCTCGCGGTCTGGGCGTCTCTCGCACTCGCGTTCGTAGCCGTCGCGGCCGCTTCGGTCGAGCACGACGTTGTTCTCCCCGTCTTGCACGTTGTCTTCCTGGCTCTCTCGCTGGAGACGGTCGTCGCGGGCTACCACGCGGGAGAGCGACGCACGGTGGACGTAGGCATCCTGGCGTTCGTGTTCTACCTCGGTTACGTCTACTTCACGACGGTCTGGGAAGCCGTGCCCCGGTCGCTCGCGCTGGTCGCTGGAGGCGTGCTGTTGCTCGCCGGTGGCTACTTCCTCGAACGCAAGCGAAGCGACTTCGTCGAGAGCCTGGACGACGGTACGGACCGAGACAGCGAAGAAGTAGACGAAGGCTGACGTCCGCCTTGGTCACGCGGTCACGAGGTCGTATCCCGCCGCCGACAGCACGGTGACTCCCGCGGTCCAGAGCGCGAGGCTCGCTGTCGTCCACGCGAGCAGGCTCCGCCGCGGTGCGTCGAGCGCCACGGCGACGGAGACGCACGCGTAGACGCCTAGGCCGGGTGCCGCGAGCGAGAGACCGGGTACGCCGTGACGACGCCACACTCCCTCGGCTCTCGAAGTCGCCCACGCGGGTCCCGCGAGACCGTACCTTCTGTCGGCGAGATGTATGGCGTACACCGGTGCTAGCTTGCCGGTGAACGTGGCTACGCCTACGGCGAACGGGTCGAGTCCGAGTCCGACGCCGAGGGGCGCGACTACGTACACTTCGGCGAGCGGCATCGCCGCGAGGGCGGCGAGCGCGAGGTACGCTGGAGGGCCGGAGAGGCTCTCTATCCCGGGTATCACTCTATCCTCCGGATATCGTCCGCAGCACGTCCACCTCGCTCTCGGTGACCTCCGCTGTCTCGGGCACGGGTCGGCCGTCCACAACGACGACGGCGGCCTGCGGGTTGAGGTCGACTGCTTCGAGTACGTCGGCGTAGACGGCGTCTTCCGGGACGTCTACCTCGTGGGTGTCTCCGTTCTTGACGTCGACTCGTAGCTTCAACGTCGTCTCGTTGTGTTCGGCTGTATTTAACGGTGTCGTGGCGCGTCCGGCGCGTAAGGCAGGTTTTTAGGTCAGCCGAAACCAAACCGAGTGCGATGGAGCTACGCAGACGCGACGCACTCGCGGCGCTCGCAGCCATGGGGCTCGCGGGCTGCCTCGACACCTCCGACGTCGAGGTAGACGACTCCACCGTCGACGGCCTCACGGCCGTCGCCCGCACAGTCTACCCCGACGAAGTAGACGTCGACCGGGACTTCGTCGAAACCCTCGTCGTCGGCAGATCCGGGGCACGAGACGGCCACCAATCGGCCATCCGCAGTGCAGTAGACGACCTCGACGAAGCCGCCCGCGAACTCGAAGGCAGCCGGCTCGTGGAACTCGAAGCCGACGACGTCGACGGCCTCCTCCGTCGGCTCGGATGCGAGACAGCGGAGCCGAAACCCGACGGAAGCCTCGCGGAACGCCTGAGGTTCAACCTCGTCAACGAACTACTCTACGCGTTCTACACCTCACCCGTCGGCGGACGGCTCGTCGGAATCGAGAACCCCATCGGACATCCAGGCGGACTCGAGAGCTACACGAGAGCCGAGGTAGAATGACCGCGGTCGACCGAACTCCCTCGGACGACGCCGACGTCTGCGTCGTGGGCAGCGGCCCCGCCGGCGCGCTCCCGGCGTACCGTCTCGCCGACGAAGGCTACGACGTAGTCGTTCTCGAGGCAGGGCGGAGGTTCCCTCGGTCCGAACGCCAGCAACGGATGGAGCGCTCGATACGGCCCGCCTGGAACGACGACGAAGTCTGGAGCATGGGAGGCGCTCGGGACCGATACGTCTCCGACGGCGAACGAAGCTACCCGTTGAACGCCGCCAGGGTGAAGGGCGTAGGCGGCACGACGCTTCACTGGCAGGGAATGGTGATGAGGCTTCACGAACGGGACTTCGAACTGAGAAGCAGGACGGGCTTGGGCCGCGACTGGCCTATCTCGTACGACGACGTCCGGCCGTACTACGCCGAAGCCGAACGCGAACTCGGCGTCGCCGGAGGCGACGACAACCCCCACGCGCCCCCGCGAGACGAACCCCACCCCATGCCCGCTTTCTCCCCGTCGCACTCCGACTCGTTGCTCCGCGAAGCCTGCGAGGAAGCCGGGTTGACCGTGCACACGACGACGAACGCCCGGAACTCCGAGCCCTACGACGACAGGTCGGAGTGCGTCGCTTACGGGACGTGCCAGCCGGTCTGTCCTAGCGGAGCGAAGTACAGCGCCGACGTACACGTCAGGAAAGCCGAGAGCGAGGGAGCGCGCGTGATAGACCGCGCCCGAGTGACCGAGCTAGAGCACGACCGCAGGGGCGACCACGTCGAAGCCGCCGTATACGTGACGCCTGACGAAACGAGACACAGACAAGAGGCCGACGTCTTCGTCGTCGCCTGCGGAGGCGTAGAGACACCCAGACTGCTCCTGAACTCCGACAGCCGGGAGCACCCCGACGGCCTCGCTAACTCCAGCGGCGCCGTAGGCAGGTACTTCACCGACCACGTGTTCGCGGGCGCGGGCGGTGTCGTCGACTTCGAGACGAGGCAGAACCACGTCGGCTTCGTCACTAGCGAGTCGCACGAATACTACGACGGAGACGAACTCACGCCGCTCGGCGTCAAGATAGAGCTGTTCAACTACGCGGGTCCTTCGCCCGTCGTCAGCGCTCTCGACGCCGACACCTGGGGAGACGAACTCCTCGAACGCCTGCGTGACGAGTACGGCGGCCACGTCGGCCTCGGAGCGCTCGTCGAACAGCTACCCCGGTGGGACAACCGCGTGTCTCTCGACCCCGATGAGACCGACGACCTCGGCTTACCCGTACCCCGCGTCACCTGGGACGTCGACGAGAAGACGGAGCGAGCGATAACCGAGGTCAACGACGTCCAGCACGACGTGCTCGACGGCGTCGACGCCCGCGACCGCTGGACGTCGGGTCCCGAGGAGACCGGTCCGGCGTTCCACCACATGTGCACGACGCGGATGGGGGCCGACCCCGACGACAGCGTCGTCGACGAACGGGGGCTCGCGCACGACCTCGACAACCTTTACGTCACGGGGAGCAGCGTCTTCGTGACGGGCGGCGCGATGAACCCGACTCTTACGATAGCCGCGCTCGCTCTGAGGACGGCCGACGCCGTCGCGGCCGAGCTCTGACGTTCTACGTTCGCACGGAGCCGGGTCGGACCGCCGTCACGCCTCCCGGTCTCCTCCGGGGTCGACGAGAGACACGTTGAGCGCCGCGGCCGACGCCACGCCACCAGCGACGGTGACGGCGTTCTTAAGCGCGTGGTCTAGCACGGCGGCGGCGAGCGCCGTGTGCCAAGCGACGGGGAACGCAGCGGTCACCGAGGCGGCGAACCCGGCTTCGTAGAGCCCGATTCCTCCGGGTGTCGCGGGGACGGCTTTCGCGAGGTTGCCGACCCCGACGCCGAGGAGCGCGGCGGGGAGCGCGGTAGCCGGGTTCACGTCGGCGGCGACGAGCACGAGGACGCCGGCGGCGACGTCGAGACCCCAGGCCACGAGACTCCAAGCGAGCAGGGACGCGAGCGGCCGTGGCTCGCTGACGACTGTCGCCACGTCGTCGACGAAGCCCTGGAGTAGGTCCACGGCGTCGGCGCCGACGAGAGGGAGACGCGCGAGGCCGGCGAGGCCGTCGCCGGACGTCTCGTGAACGAGGACGGCGAACCCGGCGGCGAGCACGACGAGGACGGCGCTGCCCCAGACGACCTCGGGGTGTCGGGTGACCTCGACGCTCTCACCTCCGGCGAACGCGAGGACGACGCCCGTCGCTGCGAGGCCTCCTACCGTGACGACGTCGAGGAAGCGTTCGCCCGCGAGCGACGCGATTCCGGTGCGGTAGGGCACGCCAGCCCGTCTCTTGACGACGTAAGCCCTGGAGGCGTCGCCGGCGCGCGCGGGGAACACGAGGTTGGCCGTCTGGCTCACGAAGACGGCGCCGGTCATCGTAGTCGTTCGCGTGCTGTGGCCCATGCCGGCGAGCACGTCGCGGTACCGTAAGCCGCGCGGAGGCCACGAGAGCGCGTAGACGACCGCGGCGGCGGCGAGGTAGGCGGGAGACGCGTCCGCGGCGGTCTCCGCGACGCGTCTTATCTCGAGGCCGCCGAGGTAGAGGTAGGCGGAGACGAGCACGAGTCCTAGCAATATGGCGAACCTCAGCCAGGCGCGTGTCGTCTTGTTCACGGCTTCTTCTGTCTGTCGTCGTAGGTCAAGCTACCGGAATTTTTCGGTAAACCTAAAAATTCAAGTTCGCTGCCTCACAGCCCGAACCATGGAAGCCACCCCGGCCCAGGCGGAGACAGAACTCGAACCCGACGCGTTCGGACTCGACGACGTGAGCGTCGTCATGGGAACCTACAACGAAGAAGAAGCCATAGGAAAGGTCGTAGACGACGTACACGAAGTGACCGACGGCCGAGCCGAGGTAGTCTGCGTCGACGGCAGCGACGACCGGACGCCCGAGATAGCCCGGGACAGAGGCGCGCGCGTCGTCGAACAGGAGCCCCAGGGATACGGGGTCGCCGTCAGCGAAGCCCTCAGGCAAGCGAGCCGCCCCGTCGTCGTCACCACCGACTGCGACGACACCTACCCCATGGAACAGATACCCGACTTCCTCGAACTCGTCAACCAGGGCTACGACGTCGTGAGCGGCGACCGAATCAGCTCCGGCGCCGACGGAATGCCGCTGTTCAACGAGATAGGCAACAGGCTGTTCGCGCTCGCGGCCTCGGCGCTCATGCTGAGGAGGGTCCACGACACGACGACCGGGATGAGAGCCTACCGCCGCGAGGTCATCGACGAGATAGAATGGACGGAGAACACCGGTCTGAGCGCCGAACTCCTCATCAGACCGATCATGCGCGGATACGACGTCGTCGAGGTCCCGATAGAGTACGACGACCGGCTCGGCGAAACAAAGCTCGACCCCCTGGCAGGCGGAGCCGCTATAGCGAAGTCGATAATCAAGGTGCCAGTTCAGGAGCACCTTCGCTGACCTCGACGTCGACGTCGGGCTCGGTGAGGCCGACGGCCGCCGCCTCGCCTCCACAGAGCCGCCGGGAGAAACACACCTCGGTGTACGGGGGCGCGAGCACCCGGACTTCGCCGTCCACGAACTCGTACTCCATCTCCTGACGGACGGTGTACGAGTCGTACCTGCCCGAGACGTCGACCTCGAGCACGAGCTCGCCCGACCCGTCCAGGTCCTCGGCCCGTGCCACTTCGTCGCCCGACTCCAGGAACGCGCCGCCGGAACCCAGGCCCCAGGACACGTTGCCGCTGCCGTCGTCCACCTCCACCGGCACACGCGTCGAAGACCCGCCCAACGACGCCGACGCGCCAGACACGCTCGCTGATGACTCGAACGACGTCTCGACGGCGACTGCGTCGTCGTGTACGACGTCCGCGCGGACTAGCTCGGCGTCGACGGACTCGTCCTGAGGAGCCCACGAGCCACGGTAGACGTACCTGTAGACGTCCCTGTCGGCGTGGTCTTCCAGTAGACCGAGGTTGTCTTCGTCGCGATCCATCGCGTAGACGACGTCGCCGTCGAGCGACGGATGGTTGCGCACCGCCTGCCAGGGGTGGTTGAGCCAGTCGCCGTAGGGCGTCGGCATCAGGACCAGGCCGTCCGAGAAGCCGTCGAACGGCTCGTACGCGGGCTCCAAGGCGTCGCTCACGCCGGCGTTATCCGACAGCCTGTCGGCCGCCGAGAAGCCGCCCGCCAGAGCGAGCACGACTACCAAGATCACCCCCGCCGCGCTAACGGCGCGTACGTCGAACCTCTCGACCGCTACGTCGTATGTCGACACGACTCCGGCGGCAGCGAGAGCCGAGAACGGAACCAGGAGGTCGTAGTGGTAGAGCGGACCGTAGAGATGGAGGAGGCCGTCCGCGGGGTCCGAGACGTCCCCGAGCAAGTTGAGGTTACCCCAGAAGTACAGGTTGCCGACTACGACGGAGATGCCCACGCCGGCCACGAGAGCGCGACGCCAGTCGAAGTCACGACGGAGTTCGAACGCACCGAGCGCGACGAATACAACGCCCAACGGCGCCGCGGGACCCCAGTCGACTACGAACCTCCAGAGCACGCGTGCGTTCGCCTCGAGAGCGAGCGCCGGAGTGTAATCCCGGGCGTGACCCAGAATACGTCGCTCGCCGAAGCCAGGTCCGTCCTGTGGAGCGAACTCGAGGTACGGGAACACCAGCGGGTCTCCCGTGACTACCGCGTTGTACAGGAGAGCGAGAGCGAGGGACATCGCCGCCGGGAGCGCCATTAAGCTGTAGATCCGCGCGGCCGGGAACGTCGAGCGACCGCGAAGAGCCTTCGCCGTCACGACAGCGGCGTGGACGGCGAACGGAGCCGCGAACAGCACCGCGGTGTAGGGACGCGAGAACCACGCGAGACCGAAGCAAGCGCCGGCGACCGACGGCCAGAGCCAGCCGCCGTCGTCGACGGAACGCAGGTAGGCGTACGCGAAACCCAGGTTGAACGCCGCCGTCGGAGCGTAAGATAGATACAGACCCGACTGAACGACGAACAACGCAGACGTCGACACCAGTAAGGCCGCCAAGAGTCCTGTCCGACGCTCCCAGCAACGAGATACCACGAGGTAGGTTGCCCCGGTGACAGCGAACGAGACGGCGGCGAGAGCTAGCTCGAAGCCACCGAGCGCCTCACCGAAGGCGAAGACGGCGGCCGTAACAGGCGTGTACTTCGGGTACATCGCGCCGCCGTCGACTACGAAGAACCACGGCCGGAAGAACTCGGCGTGGTCGCCAGCGTGCATCACGAGCCTGCCGTCGAGCAACATCTCCGCCTGCTGGAGGTAGACGCCTTCGTCGTGGTTCGTCGACAGATACGGGAAGACCCAACGGGAGACGGCGACGGAGACGACGGCCGACGCCGACGCGAGCAACAGAGCGAGTACGTCGGTTCGACGCTTCGTGAGCCCGGCGCCCGGCTCAGCGGGCATCGTACCTCTCCCGAGAGAGGATGACGAAGACCGACAGCGCCGAGATAGCCACGAGGACGAGAGCCGGCAACGCAGCCTGTCCGTAGAAGCCCTCGTGGTACGCCGACCAAACCCGCGTTACGAGCGTGTCGAAGCCAGCCGGCCGGAGGAACAACGTTATCGGTAGCTCTTTCATCGTCGTCAGGAACACGAGCGCTGCGCCCGCCAGCACGCCCGGAGCTATCGACGGCAGCACTACGCGGTAGAACGTGCGGAGAGGCCGGCTGCCGAGCGTGCGCGCGGCCTCCGCGAGACGGACGTCGAACTGCAGGAAAGACGACCTCGTTATACCCACGGCTTCCGGCAGGAACTTCACCGTGTAGCCGAAGACCAACAGAGGCACCGTCTGGTAGAGCGGCGTTCCCGAGCCGAAGAACACGAGACCCAGGCCGAGCACGACGCCCGGCAGAGCGTATCCCACGTAGCTCGCTCGCTCCGCGAGAACGCTTGGCATCGACCTCCTCCGGGCGGCGCCGTAGGCGACGGGCAACGCCACGGCGACGGCGACGGCGGCAGCGAGCCCCGCGACGTAGACGGAGTTCCAGGCGTACTCCCACGTGAAACCACCGCCGCTCGCGTATGACTCGTCGCCGCGAAACAGCCAGAGAGCGAGAACCCCGACGGGGACTGCGAGCGCGAAGACGGGGACTGCGAGGCAAGCGAGCGTCGCCGGCAGCTTCCACCTACCGAGCCGGAGGCTGGGCTTCCTCCCGCCTCCCTTAGACCTGATGTCCCCAACGTTCGACACCCTGTTCTCGACGAAGAGAACTATAGCGGCGAGCGCGAGAAGCTGGAGAGACAGCAATGACGCCACGTCTCTTCGCCACGCCTCGTGTTCGACGTATATAACGCGGGTGTAGACGTCGTACCTCATTATCGCGGGTGTGCCGAAGTCAGAGAGCGCGTACAGCGCGACCAGCAAAGCGCCCGCGAGCACGGCGGGCTTAGCCTGCGGTAACAGCACCTCGCGAACGAGCCTGCGTCTCGAGCCGTCGAGCGTCCTCGCCGCGTCGACGACGGAGGCGTCAACCGACCTCAATGCGGCTCTCGTCGTGATGAACGTGTAAGGGTAGGTGTAAAGCGTTATCACGAGCACAGAGCCCGCGAGACCGTATATCGACGGAAGCCTCTCCACTCCCAGGAGGCTCTGGAGTTCGCCGCGGGGTCCGAAGCCCACCACGAAGCCGAAAGCACCGATGTAGCTCGGTACGACGAGCGGTAGCGCGACGAGCACCGAGAGAGCCCTGGGGTACGGGACGTCGCCGTACGCCGTCACGAACGCGAGCGGCACGGAGATCAAGACGGAAGCCGCCGTCACGAGAACGACGAGCACGACGGTGTTCACGAGTATCTCGAGGTTCTCGCTCCTCCCGAGTATCTCGAAGACACGGCTCGACTCTACTCCGAAGGCGGAGTAGACTACCCAGGCGAACGGAACGAGCACGACTAACGCTATCGCGACGTTCACCGAGTCGACGAGCCGAGCCCGGTATCCCATGCTACAGTAGTCCTACGTCCCTCAGTATATCAAGCGTGGGTTCGACGTCCGACAGCTCCGAGAGATCTATCTCGGGTGGTTCGAGTTCGTCTATCGTCGGCAGGTCCCCTAGGGGCTCTACCCCGGGTATCAGGGGGTACTCTCCGGTTCGCACGGCGAAGAACTCCTGTGCCTCGGCCGACAGCAAGTGGCGGACGAAGTTCTCCGCCGTCTCCGGCGCCTGACTCGGCTCGATCACGGCTGCGCCTGCTACGTTGAACACGGCGCCGGCGTCGTCTCTCGTGAACGCCGTAGCCAGCGGGGCCTCGGGGTCGCCCGACAGCGTCCGCTGTATGTAGTAGTGGTTCGCGAAGCCGGCGTCTATCTCTCCGTCGGCGACTGCGTTGGCTATCGCCTGTTCGTTCGAGTACTCCGAGACGCCGAGGTCGATCATGGCTTCGAGCCAGTCGACCGTGGCTTCGCGTCCCTCCAGTACCCTCATCGCGGTGACGAAGTCCTGGAAAGAGCCGTAGGTCGGAGCCCAACCCATCGAGTCGGCGAACGCATCCGTCCCGGGGAACTCCATCACGTCGGACGGCACGTCTTCTTCGGAGAGCGACTCGGTGTTGTACGGCACGGTTCGTGCTCGGCCCGACGTCCCGATCCACTCTCCGTCGGGGTCCTGGAAAGACTCGTCCACCTCGGAGAGCGTTTCTTCCGTTAGAGCCGTCGTCATGCCTTCGCTGGAGAGCGCGCCGAGGGCTCCGGCGTTGACCGTGTAGAAGACGTCGGCGGGGCTGTCGTCGCCCTCGGTTAGTATCTGGTTCGAGAGGTCGGCGGACGATCCGTAGTCGGTCGTGAGTTCGAGGTCGGGGTAGAGGCTGTCGATGTACGACATCAGGTCCCCGACGAGGGGTTCGCCTCGGCCCGAGTAGACGACCAACGAGCCGGAGAGATCTGGTAGTTCGTCCATCGACGTGCCCTCGGGCTCGGGACGTCCTCCGGGCGGAGTCGAACCCAGGAAGTCGTCGAAATCCGGTTCGTCTTCTTCTCCGTCGAGGCAGCCGGCGGCCGTCCACGTCAGCGCGGCTCCGCCGAGCGCGAGGGCGCGTCTGCGGCTCGCGGAGACTAGGACGTCGTCCGGGCGCGTCGATCCGTCTCTTCGGTCGGCTTTACGTCTGTCGTCGTGCGTGTGGTCTGGTTTCATGTTGTCTCAGTCGGCTGCTATCTCCTTTCTTTCGAGGGCTTCGAGGCAGTCGAGCCAGTCGCGGAGGTGTTCTCCAGTGTACCGGAGGAACTCTCCGTTGTTGTAATCGTCCCAGCTTCCTTCGACGAGCCGGGTGGCGAGTGCGTCGGCTACCTCGTGGTAGCTTCCGGCTTCGTCTCCGGCGTCGTCGGCTATCCTCCAGAAGTGCTCGTTTAGTTCGAGGCCGGCGACCTCGTTCGCGAGGTCGTCGAACGTAGAACGCGGGGCCTTCATGTGTCTGCATAGCGGTTCGCCGGTGTAGATCTGTTTACCGAGGACGTCGCAGGCGCGTTTGAGTAGCACGCCGCTCCATATGTCGTCGAACCTGCCGACGTCCCAGGGGTTGTCGTCCATGGGCATCTGGTAGAACGCCGGCACTATCTCGCGGCGGAACGCGAGGTTCATCGAGCACACCGTGAGGTAGCATCCGCGGTTGGCGACGAAGCCTTCGTCGTAGTCGGTCTCTCGCGTTCGCGTCTGCGCCTGTCCTTGGAGGTCGCCGTCCATGAGTATCCTGACTGCGTCGAGGTCGGGTACGTCGGTCCAGAGGCCCTGTGACGCGACGACGTCGCCTCGTTTGACTTCGACCTTGTCTTCGTGTACTTCTTCGTCCATCGCGCTGTAAGGGTAGCCGCGGGGGTACAGGTCGTGCGGCGTGTCGTGGAGGACGTTGACCCATCGTTCGTCGGACGACAGCCGTCGTACCTCGCCTTCGGTGGCTAGGTTCTCCATGTGCCGTCCGAAGAAGTCGTGGTCTTCGAGCGGCTGGGTGTCGTCGTCTATGAAGACGCCGTAGTCGTAGCCCTCGTGCCAGAGGTAGAGGAGGCCGAAGCTGGTTTCGGCGTGGCTGGCTTCGGGTACCACGTGGGCGTAGTCGGCGACTTCTCGTTCGTCGTACCATCGTTCTCGTGCGCTGGCGTCGAACACCCGTCCGTCGACGTCGAGTCCGTCGAGGAGGTTCTGCATCTCTCGTGTGTCGCAGAAGTCCTCGGTGACGAGCACGAAGTAGAGGCGTTCGGTGGGGAAGCCGTGTGCTCTGGCGTTGTCGACGTAGGCTTCGACGCAGTCGTAGTCGCGTATCGTGGGGACTACGACGCAGACGTCGTGTGACGGCATCAGACTATCTTTTAGGGTAACCTAAATATATCTGCCGCTATCGGTCGAGCCGGCCACATCCAGAGGCTACACCAGACTCCGGACCGCACGCACGACGGCACCCTCGCTGTCCACCGAAGGCCTCCAGCCAAGCTCCAGCAAGCGCCCGACGTCGAGCCGCATCCTCGGCACGTCGCCAGGCCACCCCCGGCGGCCGCCCGCGTACTCCACCTCGGGGTCGACGTCCATCTCACGGCAGACGAGACTCGCTATCCTCGACACAGATATCGAGTCACGGCTGCCGACGTTGTAGAACGTCCTACAGCCGCTTTCGACCGCCGTCAGAATCCCCGAGACGCAGTCGTCGACGTGGACGTACGACTTCTCCTGCCTGCCGTCGCCGAGAACCTCCAGCCTCGACGGGTCGCGCTCCAGCTTTTCCACGAAGTCCGGCACCACACCGTGACCTCTCTCGCCGACGACGTTCGCAAGACGCATCACCCGGACGTCGACGTCCGACGTAGCCGAGTAAGCAGTGCAAAGCCCCTCCGAAGCCAGCTTCGACGCACCGTACGGCGACTCCGGCGCCAGAGGGCCTTGCGACTCCGACGTCGGAGTCGGAGCGCCGCCGTAGACCGTCGAACTCGACGTGAAGACGAAGCCGTCAACGTCGGCCTCCGTCGCGTCCTCGAGCACCGCCTGGGTCGCCAACGCGTTGACACGGAGGTCCGCACCCGGTCGTTCGACGCTCGACCTCACGTCGGGGTCGGCGGCGAGATGGAAGACCACGTCGACGTCCTCCCAGTCGAGCGACCGCCTGAAGCCGTCGTCGAGAACGTCGCCCACCCGGAGGTCGACGTCCGACGGCAGCCCCCCGGCGTCTCCGTTACGCAGGTCGTCGACCACGACGACGTCGCAGTCTTCCGCGAGCCTCTCAACGAGCCTGGCTCCGACGAAACCCGCACCACCGGTGACGAGCACCCTGCGTCCAGATAGCTCCATGTGTACCAGCCGGGTGGGGTCGCCAAGTAAGCTTCCTTTACAGGTGAGACAGCCAGGACCGACAGCCATATTAGGATTTCCTAAAAATATACGGTAGTGATGAGCCGTACAGCGGCGTCCTCCGCGGCCCTCGAACTAGACACCGTCACCAAGCGCTACGGAGACACGACCGCCGTACACGACCTGTCTCTCGACGTCGACCAGGGCGAGTTCCTGACTCTCCTCGGACCCAGCGGATGCGGAAAGACCACCACGCTCCGCCTGATAGCCGGCCTCGAAAGACCCGACGAAGGCACGGTGTCGATAGCAGGCCGCCGGGTCGCAGGCGGAGACGCCGTAGTCGAACCCGAGGACCGAGACGTCGGCCTCGTATTCCAGGAGTTCGCTCTCTTCCCACACATGACCGTCGAGGAAAACGTCGCCTTCGGACTCGACGGCGAAGCCGACGACAGGGTCGACGAGATGCTCGAACTCGTCGGCCTCGAAGGAATGCGCGACAGAAACCCCGACAACCTCTCGGGAGGCCAGCGCCAGAGGGTCGCGCTCGCCCGGTCGCTCGCCCCGGAACCCGAGGTGCTACTGCTCGACGAACCCTTCAGCAACCTCGACGTCGGCCTGCGAGTCAAGATGCGCGAGGAAGTCCGCCGCATAGTCAAACAAGCCGGCGTAACCACGGTGACCGTGACCCACGACCAGGAGGAAGCCCTCTCGATAAGCGACCGAGTCGGCGTCATGCGAGACGGACAGGTCATCCAGGTCGGAGAGCCCGAAGAGGTGTTCCAGACGCCGGAGTCACGTTTCGTCGCCGACTTCCTCGGGCACGCGTCGTTCCTCTCCGGACGCGTCTCCGACGGAAAGGTCGAGACCACGCTCGGCGACGTCGACGTCGACTGCGTCGAAGGCCTGACGACTGCGTACGACGGAGCCGAGATAGACCTGCTCGTCCGCCCCGACGACGCAACCGCCGTCTCCGCCGACGGCCACCCCGACGGAAGAATAGTGCACCGCCGGTACGACGGACCGTCGTTCACCTACCGCGTCGAACTCGACAACGGCGACACAATCGGATGCATGCACAACCACGTCGAGTCGTTCGAGGTCGGCGACGAGGTGTCGGTGAAGCTCGCGCTCGACCACCCGCTCGCGTGGTATCCCGCCGAGGAGACCGTCTGAACCAGCGTCGGCCGACACAGCCGCCCCGTAACGTCAGGCTTTTATCAACAAGAGGTCAACCGAGACCATGGCACGTAAACCCGGGAGCATGTACCGGGACGTAGACGACTCGGCTTACACCCGGCGCGAGTACATCGACGGCGTCCCCGGCTCCAAGATAACCCGGTTCGACATGGGTGACCTCAGCGCCGACGAAGACGACTACCCCGTCGCCGTCAGCCTGGTCGCCCAGGAGAGCTGTCAGATACGTCACTCGGCTCTCGAGAGCAGCCGCATCGCAGCCAACCGCAACATGATAAAGGAGCTCGGTGAAGCCAACTACAAGATGCTCCTCCGAGTCCACCCGCACCACGTCCTCAGGGAGAACAAGCAGGCGACCGGCGCCGGCGCCGACCGCGTGAGCGACGGAATGCGTCTGTCGTTCGGCAAGCCCGTAGGCACCGCCGCGCGGGTCGACGACGGCCAGCGTCTCTACACCGCGCGAGTCGAAGCCGAAGCAGGACAGCTAGCCGTGGCGAAGGACTCGCTCCGCCGGGCGTACACCAAGATACCGTGTCCCGCCAAGGTCGTCGTCGACGAAGGCGAGGACCTCATCCCCGAGTGAACGACGTCCCGGGTCCGGGAGCCTGGGGAAGAACTTTCTACCGGGCCGTCTCTGAATAGACAAGATGGTACAGGACCTCCTGCTGGGAGTCTTCGGCGAGATATTCGAGGGCGAGATGGACCTCTCCTTCTGGTTCGCCGTAGTCGGACTCGTGCTGCTCGTGGGAGAGGCGTTCGTCCCCGGCGGCACGCTAATGGTCCTCGGCGTAGGCCTACTGGCGAGCGGCGTGACCGGCGTGCTAGTGCCCGGCGTAGGAAGCCTGCTCCAGCTATCCGTGCTCGCGGGCGTCTACGGTGCCACGGCGTTCTACCTGTTCCGCAGGTACGAGCTGTTCGGCGAGCGCACCGAGCAGACGAGCGACCGTTACCGCCTGACCGGAGCCACCGGCCGCGTCGTCGCCGACGTCGGCGTCGACACCGGCAGGGTGAAGCTCGACTCCGGGGGCTTCGACCCCTACTACACGGCGCGGACGGCGACCGGCGACGTCATACCCGAGGGCACGCGCGTCCGCGTCGTCGACCCCCGGGGAGGCAACGTGCTCGAGGTCGCACCCATCGAAGACGCCGACGCGGCGACGGAGCGCGACGCCCCCGACGACGTCGAAGGGTAGAGCGCGGCGCAGACGAAGACGTACCACGCTGTCCGTGCTTCTGCGGAGGCCCCGGGTCGTCGAACCACGAACCCCTGAACCCGACCGGCAGAGGAGATTAATCCCCCGGGGTCCATCCTGTCCACATGCGATGCGTAGAAGCCACGGGGTACGGAGGCCCCGACGTGCTCGAACCAGCCGAACGCGAGCGTCCGACGCCCGACGAAGGAGAGGTACTGATAGACGTCGAGGCGGCCGGCGTGAACTTCGCCGACGTCATGCAACGCCGCGGCCTGTATCCAGGCGGGCCGCAGCCACCGTACGTCCCGGGGCTCGAGGTAGCCGGGACGGTGGTCGAAGCAGGCGACGACGTCGACCGCGACGAAGGCGAGCGCGTCGTCGCCATGGTCGACGGAGCCGGATACGCCGAGTACGCCGTCGCCGACGTACGCACGCTGTTCGACGTGCCGGAGACGCTCTCGTGGGAGGAAGCCGCGGGCGTCCCCGTCCAGTACCTGACGGCGCACGGCTGCCTGCACGCGTGGGGCGGTCTCGAAGCCGGCGAACGCGTATTGATACACGCCGCCGCAGGCGGAGTCGGAACCGCCGCCGTACAGCTAGCGAGCGCCGCCGACGCCGAAGTCTACGGCACGGCTTCGACGGAGGAGAAGCTCGCTCTCGCGCGCGAACTCGGCGCCGACCACGCCATAAACTACGAGGAAGAGAGCTTCAGCGACCGAGTGAACGAGCTGACCGACGGCGAGGGCGTCGACCTCGTGCTCGACGGAGTCGGCGGCGACGCCTTCGAGGACAGCTTCGACTGCCTGGCGGAGTTCGGCCGCGTCGTCACCTACGGAGTCGCCAGCGGCGTAGTACCTAGCGTCAGCACCCCCGACCTCCTGTTCTCCAACCACTCGGTCCACGGCTACCACCTGGGGCGCGCCGCCGCCGTCGAACCCGAGCGAGTAGCCGCCGCCGTCCCCGAGGTACAGGCGATGCTCGAGTCCGGCGAAGTCCACGTCGTCGTCGGCGGCACCTACGACCTCGGCGAGGCGAGCGAGGTTCACCGCGCGCTCGAGAACCGGGAGACGACGGGCAAGCTAGTGCTGAAGCCGTAGCCGCGAGCAACACCTCGAACGTCGATTCGGGCGAAGGAATCATAAGCAGAGCAACCGATTCCTCTAGCCATGCAAGAACTCGCTCCGTTACAGGCGTTCGGGGACATTCCCACGATAATCCCCGTCATCGTCTTCACCCTGATAGTCCTCGCGCTATGGCAGAGCGTCGAGATAGTGAAGGCGTACGAGAAACGCGCGCTCACGGTCTTCGGCGAGTACCGAAGGCTGCTCGAACCCGGCATCAACCTCGTGCCGCCGTTCGTCAACAAGACGTACACGTTCGACATGCGGACGCAGACCATCGACGTCCCGAGGCAGGAAGCGATTACGCGCGACAACTCGCCGGTGACCTGCGACGCCGTCGTCTACATGAAGGTCATGGACGCCAAGAAAGCGTTCCTCGAGGTCGACAACTACGTCAACGCTGTCTCGAACCTCGCGCAGACGACGCTCCGCTCGGTCATCGGCGACATGGAGCTAGACGACACGCTCAACAAGCGCCAGCAGATAAACGCGCAGATACGTCAGGAGCTCGACGAAGCGACGGACGCCTGGGGTATCCGCGTCGAGTCCGTCGAGGTGCGCGAGGTCAAGCCCAGCCCCGACGTCCAGGACGCGATGGAGCAGCAGACGAGCGCCGAACGCCGACGGCGCGCGATGATACTCGAGGCTCAGGGCGAACGCCGGAGCGCCGTCGAGAAAGCCCAGGGTGACAAGCAGGCGAACATCATACGCGCGCAGGGCGAGAAACAGAGCCAGATACTCGAGGCGCAGGGCGACGCTATATCGACGGTGCTTCGCGCGCGCGCCGCCGACTCGATGGGCGAGCGCGCCGTCATCGAGAAGGGGATGGAGACGCTGGAGAACATCGGACAGGGCGAGTCGACGACGTTCGTACTGCCTCAGGAGCTGACGTCGCTCGTCAGCCGGTACGGCAAGCACCTGACGGACGGCGAGGTCGAGCGCGCTGCCGAGACGCTGGAGTCGCTGGAGTTCGACGACAAGACACGGGAGATGCTGGGTCTCGACGACATAGAGGAGATACTCGGCCAGATAGACGAGGAGGCCGAGCTAGACATACAGGAGATGGAGGAGCAGGCTCAGAAGATAAAGGAGGGCGAGACCGCCGCCGACATACGCGACCCCGACGAGGTCATCGAGGAGTTCGACGAGGAAGCCGGGGACGAGCCGTAGGGTCCGGCAGGAAAGCGAGAACGAGTGACGGCGGCCGGAAGCCGTCGCCGTAACGCGGTCTCGGAACCGGAAAACCGGAAGCAAGACCACCATGATTTTTGGGTGCGCACGCGACGGAGAGCCATGGCAGCCGAGAGCCCGGAGCTAGTCGACACCTGGGACTCCTTCTACCGGAGATACTGCAAGAAAGAGGTCGCGCGCATCGCGCAAGGCGAGCGCGAGAGCCTCCGTATCTTCTACACCGACCTCGTGCAGTACGACCCGGACCTCGCCGACGACCTGCTGCTCCACCCCGAGGAGACGCTCCAGGCCGCCGAGCGCGCGCTCGCCGACTACGACGTCGCCGCCGACGTCAGCCTCGAAGGCGTCGACGTGCGCGTCGCGGAGTTCACCCGGAAGACCGAGATACGCGAGATACGCAGCGAGGACGTAAACAAGCTCATCAGCGTCGAAGGCATCGTGCGCAAGGCGACCGACGTCCTGCCCAAGATACTCGAAGCCACGTTCGAGTGCCAGCGCTGCGGGACGCTGACGTCGATAACCCAGCGCGGCAACGAGTTCCGGGAGCCACACGAGTGCAGGGGGTGCGAGCGCAAGGGACCTTTCGAGCTACTGCACGACCAGAGCCGGTTCGTCGACAGCCAGAAGATACGTGTGCAGGAGAGCCCCGAAGGCCTCCGCGGCGGACAGACACCCAAGAAGATAGACGTCGACATCGAGGGCGACGTAACCGGCCAGGTCGCGCCCGGCGACCGCGTGACCGCGACCGGCATTCTGCGAGCGATACCCGACGACGACAGCACGACGTTCGAGCTCTACCTCGAGGGCAACAACGTGGAGATACAGGACCAGGACTTCGAGGACTTCGAGATAGACGAAGACGACGTCAGGGAGATACGGGAGCTCTCGCGACGCGAGGACCTGTTCGAAGTCGCCGTCGACAGCATCGCGCCCTCGATATACGGCCTCGAGAAAGAGAAGAAAGCCATGTTGCTCCAGCTGTTCGGCGGCGTCACCAAACACCTGCCGGACGAAACCAGGATACGCGGCGACATGCACGTCCTGCTCGTCGGCGACCCCGGCACGGCGAAGAGCCAGCTTCTCCAGTACGCCCAGAAGATAGCACCGAGAGGTATCTACGCGAGCGGCAAGGGAGCGACGAGCGCAGGTCTGACGGCCGCCGCCGTCCAGGACGACTTCGGAGACGGCAAGTGGACGCTCGAAGCCGGCGCGCTCGTGCTCGCCGACAAAGGCACGGCCTGCGTCGACGAGATAGACAAGATGCGAAGCGAGGACCGTAGCGCGCTTCACGAGGCGCTCGAGCAACAGCAGGTGTCGGTGGCGAAAGCCGGCATCAACGCCACGCTCAAGAGCCGTTGCTCGTTGCTCGGCGCCGCCAACCCCAAGCACGGCAGGTTCGACGAGTACGAAGCGATAGCCGAGCAGATAGACCTCGAGCCCGCCTTGATATCCCGGTTCGACCTCATCTTCATCGTGAAAGACAAGCCCGACGAAGAGGAGGACAGCAGGCTAGCCAGCCACATCCTTCAGACGAACTACGCGGGAGAGATAGCCGCCGACGGAGAAGACCCCGGCGAAGCCATGGGCGACATAGAGCCCGAGGTCGACGGCGAACTACTCAGGAAGTACATCGCGTACAGCCGCCGGGAGGTCCACCCGACGATGACGGAGTCGGCGCGCGAGCGCCTCGAGGAGTTCTACGTCGACCTCAGAGCGAGCGGCAGCGAGGACGTCGTCCCTGTGACCGCGCGCAAGCTAGAGGCGCTCGTCCGTCTCGCGGAAGCGAGCGCCCGCGTCCGACTGAGCGAGCGAGTCGAGGTCGAGGACGCCGAGCGCGCGATAGAGGTGACGCGTAAGTCGCTAGAGGAAGTCGGCATGGACCCGGACACCAAGGAGTTCGACATAGACATTATAGAGAGCGGCACGAGCCACAGTCAGCGCGAGCGCATCCACAGCATAAAGGAGATAATCGAGAGGGTGGCCGAGGAACACGAGGAAGACTACGCGCCCCTCGACGAGATAGTCTCGCGCGCGGAGGAGGTCGGTATAGAAGAAAAGAAGGTCGAAGATGAGCTCGACCGCCTGTATACGAACGGCGAGATATACGAGCCCAAGCGTGACTGCTACAGGCTTTCGGGATAGACCGGGCGACGTCGCCCGGCACCTAGGTCAAGCGACGCCTGTCTCCTCGACGGCGTTCTCCGCGGCTTCGCGCGTGATGCCCGTGAGCACGGTGTATCTCTCGGGCCGTATCTCCTCGGTGTTCACGAGTGCGTCGACTACCTCGCGGCCGCTGAACCCGAGTTCTTCGGCCGTCGTCGGCGCTCCGATGGCGTCGAGGGCGTCGCGTATCTCCCTCCAGTCGCCGCCGTGGAGGTACATCGTGATGATGCTGCCGACGCCGCACTGTTCGCCGTGGAGCGCTCTCCCGTGATCCATTCGGTCGAGAGCGTGGCTGAACTTGTGTTCGCCGCCGCTCGCCGGACGGCTGGAGCCAGCTATGCTCATCGCGACTCCGGAGGACACTAGCGCTTTCACCACCATCCACGCGCTGGCTTCTACTCCCGGTCGGATCGAGTCGGCGTTCTCGACGAGTATCTCCGCGGTCATCTCGCTGAGCGCGCCGGCGTACCTGCTGTAGTAGGCGTCCTGCAGTCTCTGGGCCATCCGCCAGTCGAGCACGGCGGTGTAGTTAGAGATGATGTCCGCGCATCCGCTCGCCGTCAGCCTGAAGGGTGCGTCGGCGAGTATCGACGTGTCGGCGACGACGCCGAGCGGCGCGTGAGCCTCTATCGAGTGCCTGCGGTCGCCGTCGGGTATCGAGGCGCGTGACGACGTTATGCCGTCGTGCGACGCCGCCGTCGGCACGCTGACGAACGGTACGTCGAGTTCTTTCGACGCCACCTTCGCGGTGTCGATGGGCACGCCGCCGCCGACGCCCAGGAGGACGTCGGAGCCGGCTCGTTCCCCGGCTTCGACGGCTTCGTCTATCGCTTCGAAACCGGCTTGTTCTACGACTACGGTGTCGCGTTCGAGTCCCGCTGTCTCGACTAGGCCGGCTACGGTGTCGCCGGCTATCTCCCGCGTCGTCGGCGACGTCACGACGAGGCCGGAGGTGAAGCCTAGTCTGCTCTCTAGCACCTCGGGTATCTCGTCGAGCACGCCGTGGCCTACGACGACGTTCCGCGGGAGGTTTATCCACTTGGCCTTGTCGAAGGCTTCGTCCATCTGGTGGAGAGAGGTACGTTCGGTTTTTAAGGCTGACGACGTCGCTCGACGTCGGACGTCGAACTCACTCGAGTTCGTCCTCCAGGTCAACGGCACGGCGGCTGCGTAGGCGCTCTATCTCCCTCCGGTACCTGTAGACCACCGCGACGGCGACGAGGCCGAGCAGCACCAGGCCCCCCAGCAACAGCCACGGCGTACCCCTCGTGTAGTAGTCGACCGAGACGTGACTACCTCTCTCGACCTCGTCCCACCGGACCACCAGGGGCTCCGTCGAGACGACCTCGTGTTCCCCGGGCGAGATACGCCCGAGGAAGAGGTTGCGTGCGTCCTTGTCGGGCGGCAGGTGGACCTCGACGCTGCCGTTCACGGGGACCGGCACCGAGAACTCGCCCGCCCGCTTCAGCCCGGTGTAGGCGACGAGCCCTGGTTCGCCGCCGACCTCCAGAGAAGTGTAGTCGTCGTGTGTCTCGGTCGACAGGTTGACGACCTCGCCGTCGCGTCTGGCTCGGGGCGACGTAACGGAGACGGCGGTGTCGCCTCCCACGGGGTCGCGCTGCCAGAGTCGGAGGCTCCGGTTTTCGTCGCCTTCGTCGAGCGCCACGACGCCGACGTACGAGTCACCCTCGAGGTAGTAGGTGACGTCGGCGGACGTGTTCCAGACGTCGTCGCCGTAGTCGCGTTCGCCTGGCGACAGACAGCCCGAAACAGCGAGAGCCAGCAGGACGGCGACGACGGCTAAGTCACGACGCAAAGCATCTCACCGTTGACGTACGGTCCGACGCTCGCGAGCAAGCCCGGTGGATCCGTCGCCTCCCGGCAGACGACGCTCTGTTCGAGCAAGCCGAGGCGTTCGACGGTGACTACGTCGTGAGCGTGTCCCGCTCGGTTGACCGTCGCACGTATCTCAGAACGGGTCGTGGAGTTCACGTTCAGCCGACCGGAGCCCTTCCTCCAGCTCCAGAGTGCGTCGACCTGGCGGTCGGTGAGCCCGACGCCGTCTCCCGTCACCTCTATCTCGAGCGGCGTGTGCTGGACGAGGCCGTATCTCTCGCGTATCTGGCTCGGTGTTCCCTCACCGAGGGATTCGAGCTCGCTCGCCGGGATACGCGCCCGGTGCTCGCGGTCGACGATCCAGCCTCGTTCGTCCCACTCCACGAGGCCGCCGACGTAGACGCCGGGCTCGCCCGACACCGGGGCGCCGAACTCGTTCTCGACTATCGAGGCCGCGACGTCGGCGTCTTCTCCCTCGACTTCGACGACGAGTCTTTCGCCGTCGAGCCTCGTCTCGCGTTTTACGTCGAGCTCGCTCAATCTGTCGCCGAGGAGTCCGTCGGCCGAACGCAGCGCGCGCTCCCGGGCGTCGCCGGCGACGTATACGTACGTGGAGGTTCGGACCTCCATCTACACGTCCACCTTGCTCAGCTCCTCCTCGAGCTCTTCGAGGCGTTCCTCCATCGCGACGACGAGGGGTTCGTTGTCCATCGGCTCGAGAGGTGAACCGCACTCGGGGCAGTTGAACGACAGGTCCATCGCCTCCGAGAACTCGAACCGGATGCCGTCTATGTCGCAGATGTAGAACTCGTTCTCGAGCTCGTACGCCAGCCTTTCCTCCATGTTGTCGTACAGCTTCTTCATCTCGACGTTGAGCTTCGTCGTGATGTTGTCGTACTCGAAGCTCCAGAGGTAGGTGTACCAGCCGCTCTCCTCGTCTCTGTCGCGTCGGTAGCTCGCCAGGTCGTTCTCGTAGAGGATGAACAGCGTGCGACGTACGACTTTGGGGTCTACCTCGAGCTTCTCCGCGAGGTCTTCGTCGACTATCTCTTCCTCCGTGGGGTTCATGGCTACCGGCATCCCCTCGGCTCCGACTACCTCCGCGAGATAGGCCTGCACTACCTCGTCCTGTAACAGACCTTCAAAACCCATCGACGGTAGATTGTTCGGTCGCCGCATAAGTGCTTCGTTAGTTTCAGGAGATAGCCACAAGGTTTTTAGAGCGAGACTACTAAGTCACCTCGCCCATGAACTGCAGAGTTGTAGTAGAAGCCGCGGTACCGGTGTACGACGTCGAGACGGAGGACGAAGCAGTCAGGATATCCATCAGCAAGATCGGGGACATGCTCAACCCCGACCTGAACTACGTAGAGATAAACGTAGCCGACCGCGAGTGCGAAGAATGCGGAGCCGCGCTCGAACCCGCGTTCATCGCCGCCGACGAAGGCCTCGTGGCGCTCGAGCTAGAGATGAAGGTGTTCAACATAGAGAGCGCGGAACACGCTTCGCGCGTCGCTCGCAAGGAGATAGGCCAGCGTCTCTCCGACATCCCGCTGACGGTCGCAGAGGTAGAAGAGATAGAGGAGGAGCTCGAGGAGGTCGAAGACGAAGCCGAGGAAGCCGTCGACGACGTCGATACGGCGGTCGAAACCGAAACCGAAAGCGAAGCCGAGACAGAGATAGAGGAAGTCGCGAGCGACGTCGACGACGAAGAGATACCCGAGCTAGACGACATACTGTAGCTCGCGCTCGGTTCCATGGTCCGGGCGGCTCTTTCCACCCGTCGACGGAGCCACCTGGTTTCGCGATAACGAACACCAAAGAAAACTGTTTTAGGCGGTCGCACCCAAGCCCGGCTGATGGACCTCAGCGTAGGAGTGCTAGGCGCTACCGGAAACGTGGGACAGCGCTTCGTACAGCTGCTCGAAGACCACCCTTGGTTCGAAGTAGACGCCCTGACCGCGAGCCAGAGTTCGGCGGGAAAGACCTACGCCGAAGCCGCCGACTGGCGGCTGGAGACACCGTTGCCCGAAGACGCCGCAGGCGTAGAGGTAACGCCCACCGACCCCGGCGCCGTGCCCGACGACCTCGACCTCGTTTTCAGCGCTCTGCCGTCCTCAGTCGCAGGCGACGTCGAACCCGCTTTCGCGGAAGCCGGCTACCTCGTTGCCTCGAACGCAGGATGGGCCAGGATGGAAGACGACGTCCCGCTCGTGATACCCGAGGTCAACCCCGACCACCTCGGTCTCCTCGATGTACAGGAGGACGAACGCGACTGGACCGGCGGCATAGTCAAGAACCCGAACTGCTCCGCGATAACCATGACCCCGACGCTCGCCGGCCTCGTGGACCTCGGCCTCGAAGACGTCGTCGTCGCGACGCTCCAGGCCGTCAGCGGCGCCGGATACGACGGCGTCAAGAGCATGGAGATAATCGACAACGTCCTCCCTTACATAGGCGGCGAGGAAGCCAAGATGGAGTCCGAGCCCCAGAAGATACTCGGCGACTTCGACGGCGCCGAGGTCGAGCCAGCCGACGTAGAGATAACGGCGTCGTGCAACCGCGTCCCCACCGTCGACGGCCACCTCGAGAACGTCTGGTGTGGCTTCGACGACCCCGTATCGGAAGACGAGGCGCGGGAGGCGATGACTTCTGTCGACTCCCTCGACCTGCCGAGCGCGCCCGAACACCCCGTCGTCGTCCGCGACGAACCCGACCGACCGCAACCACGCCTCGACCGCGACGCCGGAGACGGGATGACGGTCACCGTCGGCAGGTTACGTGACGACGGCACTGGAGTCAAGTATTCGTGTCTCGCTCACAACACCGTGCGAGGCGCAGCAGGCGCCAGCCTGTTGAACGCCGAACTCATAGCACGCGAACTCCTGTGACTCGTGCCGAAACACGGATTGCCAAGCGTCGAATAGACACGGCACGATGAGGGTGGTGCTCGACTACGGCGGCACCGTCGTCGACGCCGTCGACGACAGCCGATACAGGGTGACCGAGGACCCCGCGGTACGACAGCCGGAGTACGTCGCCTACAAGGCGTACTCGCTCGGCATAATCCAGAACGAGGACGAGTACGTCGACGTCCTCCGGCGGCTCGCGGACGTCACGGAGGACGACTGCCATAGCTACCTCGAACGACGCAAGAACGCAGTCGAGCTGCCGCGCGAGCGCGAGAGAGCACTTCGCGAGATCGACCGAGATCACTCGCTCGCGCTGTTCACCGACCAGGTGGAACCCTGGATACACGAGACGCTCGAGCGTTTCGGCGTGGACGACCTGTTCGACGACGTCGTCGTTTCGAGCGCTCTCGGCCGCGAGAAACCTCATCCCGAGGGGTACGCGAGGCTCCGGGACGGCTACGACGACGTCTTGATGGTCAGCGACGAACTCAACGACGACCTCCTGATGGCCGACTACTTCGACATGACGACGGTCTGGATTCCCAACGACCACGAGACCGTCTACCGAGAACCCGACTACTCGATAGACGACCTCGCGGAGCTACCGGGCTTACTCGACGAGATAGAACGGGGGCACGGCGATGACTGAGCCCCGAGGGGAGACCGACTCGACGAACCAGGCGTCGAGGTGTTCGTCGTGACGACCGGCCGCTGCGTGCACTGCGACGAAATACAGGAGGACGCAGTCTGCGACTGCGGATGTCCTGTGGTACCGGATGCCGCCGGAGTCGACGTAGAGCCGCGTTCACCGGGGGCAGAACACCTGTACGACACCGGCGACGCCTCCGTCTACCTCTGGAGCGAGGGCCGTCAACCTGGAGGTGTTTACGCCCGGGGGATGGCTGCGGCGTTCTCCGTGGTCGACGCGCCGGCGGTATCGCTGGCTTCGACGGGAGACTCCGCCGTCGCCGCCGCCGCGACCGCGGCGGAACACGACGTCGACCTCTCGGTCTACCTGCCGGAGCGCGCGCCGTACCACGCGAAAGCCCTCGTGAACGTCCACGGCGGCGACCTCCGGGTGGTACGCGGCGGGTACACTGACGCCGTGGACGCCGCGAAAGCGGGAGACAGCCTGCTCACGCCAGAAAGCGCGCCGGCGAGGATACACGGCGGACGCTCGCTCGCCCGGGACATCGCGGCGTCCGAAGTCGACGTCGACGCAGTCGTGCTGCCTCGCGGGGAGACGGACGTCGCCGCAGGCGTGGCGTACGAACTCGACGTCCCACTCCACGTCGTCGAGCCCACCGGGAGCAAGAGCCTGGCGCGCGCCGTCGACGCAGGCGAAACCCTGGACGTCGACGTCGACACCGTGATAGGGTACTCGGCCGTCGACCGCCTCCCGGCACCGACGACCGAGTATCTCCTGCGAGCGCACGCGGAAGACGACGTCGTGTTGCACGCCGTCGACGACGGCGACGCCCTCGACGAGTGCATCGAGGTAGCGAGGTCGACCGGCGCGCTTGCTTCGCCCGCTGGCGGACTCGCTCTCCGTGTCGCGCGCTCGCTCTCGGGAGACGTTCTCGCCGTCGACCCTGTCTCCGCCGTCGGCAGAGCGGACGTCCTCAGGAACCGACTCGTCTACCACGGCGAGTGAGAGAAAGCTTAATCAACCGATGGGGACGAACGACATATAGAATGAGCAAGCTCCTCGCCATGAACCTCACCGACATGAGGGTAATGGGAGACGACGGCGTAGAACTCGGCGAACTACACAACATAACCTGCGACCTCGAGACAGGCAAGCTAGGCGACCTCGTAGTCGACCCCTCCGACAAGGCCAGGGAGAGCTACGACGTCGACGGCGACGGCTTCGTCTACATCCCAACCCGGCGGCTCACGGCCGTCAAGGACTACATAGTCGTCAAGAGCTAACCGGGGTAGATGTACGTCCTGGACTCCTCTGCGTTCATCCTCGAGGTAGAGGCATCCGACGACTTGGCGTCTGTCTCCGGCGTCCGCCGCGAGCTAGAAAGCTCGGCGCTCTACAGGTACGAGGCGATGGAGGGCGCCGGAATGAAGGTGTTGACGCCGTCGGACGATGCACGCGAGGCCGTCGAGTCCGCGGCCCGCGACACCGGCGACCTCGGGGTTCTGAGTTCGGTAGACGTCGACGTGCTCGCGGCGGCGTACGACGTCGACGGCGTCCTCGTCTCCGACGACTACGCCGTCCAGAACGTAGCAGAGGAGCTAGAAGTCGAATACGAGGCTATCGGCCAGGACGAGATAAGCGAGCACCGTAGCTGGGTCTACCAGTGTCAGGGCTGCGGGAGGACGTCGGAGGACTCCGGCGTCTGCGTCGTCTGCGGCGCCGAGAAGACGCGCAAGAACCCGGGTTAGCCTCCGAGGCGCTTGTTTTCTTCAGCCGAGCGCGCGTCGTCCGCCAGCCGACCGAGTCTCAGTTTCCTTCGACTTCGTCGACCACGCTGGCGGCTAGCGAGAGCGCGGTCTTCGGCTCCGGGCCGATGGGCGAGCCCACGACGAGGGTGTCGACGCCCGTGTCGAGTATCTCTCGGGCGCGCTCCCGGCAGTCGTCGGGCGTACCCGCTACGGAGAACGCGTCTATCATCCCGTCGGTTACGGCGTCGAAGGCGTCGCGGAACTCACCTTTCTCGATGTGACTAGCTATGGACTCGGCTACCTCGTGGTCCAAGTCGTGTCTGTCGAGCACCGGGGGCGGCGAGCCAGCGGCGACGAACGCCACCGGTTGTCTCGCGGCGTCCCGCGCTCTCTCGCGGTCTCCGTCGACGGAGAAAGACGTGTACGCGAGCATCTCGGTCTTTTTTTCGTCTAACTGGTCGAACGACCACTCGAAGTCCCGCGGGTGCGACGCGTTGATGAGCACGCCGTCGGAGCGGTCGTTAGCCATCCGGAGCATGTTGGGTCCCTGTGCTCCGACGTAAACGGGTACCTCTCGGGGGCCGTAGTTGAGCCCGGCGTCGTCGAGCAAGCCCTCCACCGTCGTCCGTTCGCCCGAAGAGAGACCACGCGTGAGCTCGACTGCGTCGAGCACGTCGTAGAGAGGTGACTCCCGCTCTATGCCGAGCGTCGCCAGCGTGCTCGGGTCTCCGGCGCCGATGCCGAGACGCGCTCTCCCGTCGGACAGTTCGTCGAGCGACATCACGGCGCTCGCAGTCCAGGCTGGGTGGGCGTAGTATGGGTTCGTGACGCCGGGCCCTAGCTCGACTCGGTCCGTAGCTGTCGCCATCGCAGAAAGCACTACCCAGGGGTTGCGGTTGTTGAAGTGATCCGTAACCCAGACGGCCTCGAAACCCCGTCGCTCGGCTTCTACCGCGAGTTCGACTAGCTCGGGCACGGGGTGTTCGGCGACGAGTTCGACTTCAGCCATGTCTCTCACCTCGACGTAAGCGTTGGGCCGGCGGGAGCCGTGGTGCGTCCATCGACTGCGGAGTTGCACGCCCGAGGTATAACGTCGTCGTCTGTCTCCGGCGTGCGCGTCCTACACCAGTCCGCGGACGCGGGTAACCTTATGTACGCCGAGCTACAATCTTACGACGACTGATGCACAAGGAAGAACTCATCAAGCTACACGACCTGATGTCCGACGTCAAGGACTACTTCGAGGAGACCGAGGGAACCGAGTTCGAGGGATACGAGGAACTCGACGTCGGACCCGTCGACATACATCAGAGCAAGAGCCAGCACAAGCACGCTATCTTCGTGCTCGGAAAGGAGATAGCCGAGTCGATGTCCGACGACGAGTTCTCCGACCGCGGCCGGATCAGCGCGAGGATGGAGGAGCTCGCCGATAAGAACGACTCGTAGCCCGTCCCGGTAGCTCGCGTTCGCCATCCGGGCCCCGTAAACCGACCGCGTAGCGAGTCAGTTAAGGGCCCTCCATCCACACTCGCACGCATGGACGGCTTCTCAGACCGGATTGGAAGGGTGGAGCCCAGCGCCACCCTCAGGATAAGCGACCTCGCTTCGGAGCTAGAGCGCGACGGAGCCGACGTCGTCGACCTAAGTGTAGGCGAACCCGACTTCGACACTCCCCAGCACGTCAAGCAGGCGGCGAAGAACGCGCTCGACCGCGGCGAGACGGGTTACACGCCGACAGCCGGCATAACCGACCTCCGCGAAGCCATCGCACACAAGCTACGAGTCGACAACGACCTGGCGGTAGAACGCGACGAAGTCGTGGTGACGCCGGGAGCCAAACAGGCGTTGTTCGAGACGATCGTCACGTTGCTCCGCGACGGAGACCACGTTCTTTTGCTCGACCCGGCGTGGGTCTCGTACGAGGCGATAGTCAAGATAGCGGGCGGCGAGGTCGACAGGCTGACGCTCGACCCCGAGACGGGCTTCACTCCCGGGGACGTCGACGTAGCCGAAGGAGTGACCCGGGACACCCGTTTGATCGTCGTCAACACTCCGTCGAACCCGACGGGCGCCGTCTTCAGCGAGGACGAGCTACGTGAGATACGTGACCTCGCCGTCGACCACGACCTATGGGTGATAAGCGACGAGATATACGAGAAGATAGTCTACGGCGCCACGCACCACTCGCTCGGCGCGTTCGACGGCATGCAGGACAGGACGGTGACCGTCAACGGTTTCTCGAAGGCTTACTCGATGACCGGATGGCGTCTCGGATACTACGTCGCGCCCGAGGAGCTTCGACGTGAGGCCGGAAAGCTACACTCTCACTCGGTCTCGTGCGCGACCAGCTTCGCTCAACATGGCGGAGTCGCCGCGATCGACGGCCCGCGGGAGCCCGTCGAAGAGATGGTGTCGGAGTTCGAGTCCCGTCGCGACGTCTTGCTCGACGTGCTCGAGGACGCAGGCGTGTCGATTCCCGCGCCCGAGGGCGCTTTCTACGCCTTCGTGCCCGTCGAAGGAGACGACGTAGAAGTAGCCGAGACGGCTCTCGAGGAACAGCACGTGGCGACGACTCCGGGTAGCGCGTTCGGAGTCGAAGGCTACGTCCGGCTGTCGTACGCAGCCAGCGAGGAACGCATCGTCGAGGGAGTCGAGCGACTCGAACCCTACCTCTGAGTCCTCTCTCAGTCGCCCGTCTGCCCGTCGGTCTCGACGTCTCCGGCGTCCTCGTCCTCCCTTCGCTCGCAGCCTCGCTCGAGTATCTCGCTCGCCGACAGCACCTCGTGGTCCCGCGGCCGTCGACGCGACACCCTCTCGACGTCGGCGTCCATGCCGCGTTCACGTAGCTCCTTCTCCAGCTCTTCCTCACCGAAGTACTGGTCGTGACCCAGTGCGACGACGTCGGGCTGTATCGACCGCAGGGGTTCGTAGATCGAGTCCTCGCTGCCGAGCACGGCTTCGTCGACGACGTCGAGAGCGTCGACCATCTCGCGACGCTGCACCTCGTGCACCACGGGTCGGGGCTTGTGCTCTATCATCGAGTCTCGTGCGACTATCACGACTAGTTCGGAGCCCAGCGACTTCGCTTCACGGAGGTAGTGAAGGTGACCGGGATGCAGGACGTCGAACGTCCCCGTGGCGAGAACACGTCTCCCGGACATCTACCAGTCCTCTCCGTCGAACAGCGGTTCGTCTTCGAACTCGACGTCGAGCACCGGCAGGTCGACGACGTCGCCCTCGCGGTCGTAACACGTCCAAGACCTCTCGTCGTAGGGATAGCCGACTATGATGTGACGTCGGCCTTTCTTCGAGAACGTACGGAGGTCTTCGTCGCTCGGCCGCGTGCTCCCCGATGGATGCGAGTGAACGGTTCCGACTCCACCGAGCCCCGTGGGAATCATGTCCTCGCGTATCGTCGCCATGACCTCGCCGGACTTCGAGCCAGGTATCACCATGACGTCGGTTATCACGTCGCCGTCCTCGTCCAGACGTCCACGTACGTCTAGCTTCTTCGACGAAGTCGTCGCCAGCACGCCCATGAACTCACGCGGATGGGTGTCCCGGCTGGCGTTCAACGCGAACTCCAGCGTGTCCCTCGCTATACCGACGACGGAGCTCGACCTGAAGAGCATCTAAACGCGTTAGGCGACGTCGTCCTATTACGGTTACGCATCGACTCACTCGGACGCTCGAGGCCCCGACACCGAGACCTACGAGCGACAGCGATGGAACTCCAACACGGGTCCCAGCGGGGAGATACCCAAACACGGATTAGACCCCCACTCGTACGTCGGAGCACCATGGAAGACCAAGACGGAACCCGGGATCCGTTCGACCAGCCGACGTACGACTTACGGGAACAATCCGACGAAATACGGGAAGAACCAGACGAAACAACGCGGACGAAGCCGGAGACCGCCGACGAAATAGACGACAAGCAGGAAGACGTGCGGTCGGAAGGCGAGTCACCCGTCCTCTACCATCTATCGGACTCCTGCACTCTCGACGACGTCGTCGAAGGACAGGTGTACAGCGGAACCGTCGACGCCACCGTCGAATACGGCGCGTTCGTCCGGCTCAACCGGCACGTGAGCGGACTCGTCCACGAGTCCAACATGAGCGAGCGCCTCGCGGTCGGAGACGACGTCAAGGTTCGTGTATCCGAGATAAAGCCCAACGACGACGTCGAACTCGTGCCCGTCTACATGCACGACTACGAAGAAGCAGACGTCGTCGGGGAGACGCGCGTCGCCGAACGCCGACGGATAGACGAGCTAGACGACCACGTGGGAGACCGCGTGGCGCTCGAAGCCGAGGTAACGAGGACTTACCAGACGAGCGGTCCCACGATA
>JBKGYY010000003.1:0-36839 GCA_046545855.1 Halobacteriales archaeon
GGACGCTCGACGTCAACCTCACGGGCGCCTGGCTGTGCACCAAGCACGCCGCACCCCACCTGCGTGAGTCGGACTGCGCCGCCGTCGTCAACGTCTCGTCTGTCGGAGGGAAACGGCCTTACCCTAACCGGGCGGCTTACGCGGCGTCGAAAGCCGGACTCGTGGGTCTCACGCGGACTCTCGCCTTCGAGCTAGGCGTCGACGACGTCACCGTCAACGCCGTCTGTCCGGGGCCCGTGAGCGGCGAACGCATCCAGCGCGCGATACAGGGTCAGGCGGAGTTAGCCGACGAAGACGTCAGGGTGCTCGACGTCGACCCGGGCGACTTCGCGCTACAGAGCATGACGGTCGAGCAGACGGAAGTCGCGGGTCTCGTCGCCTTTCTCCTCGGGCCGGAGGCGCGTTCGATGACGGCGCAGGACGTCAACCTCGACGGAGGCCTCGCGTGGTACTGAAAGCCGAAAGCCAGGCTTAATACCTGCTCCGCCTTACGTCGAACTGGTCGATGGGCGTCGACGAAGAGATACAGGAGATAGAGGAGGAGATAGCCGAGACGCCGTACAACAAGGCGACCGAGCAACACATCGGGCGGCTGAAGGCGAAGCTATCGAAGCTAAGGGAGAAACAAGCGGAGTCGTCCGGCGGAGACGGCGGCGAGGGCTACGCCGTCCCGAAGCAAGGCGACGCCACGGTGGCGTTCGTCGGCTACCCGAGCGTCGGAAAGAGCACGCTCTTGAACGCGTTGACGAACGCCGAGAGCGAGACAGGGAGCTACGAGTTCACGACGCTCGAAGTCGTCCCCGGAATGATGGAGTACCGCGGAGCGAGGATACAGTTGCTCGACGTACCGGGTTTGATATCCGGGGCTGCGGGCGGACGCGGCCGCGGGCGAGAGGTCATGAGCGTCCTCCGGAACGCCGACCTCCTGCTGTTCCTCGTCGACGTCTTCGAACCCGAGCAGTACGAGCGCCTGCGAGACGAACTACACGCGAACGGCTTGCGTCTCGACGCCACGCCGCCGGACGTGAAGATAACCCGCCGGGACCGCGGGAGCATAGACGTAAGGGCGACGGACGATCTGTCTCTGAGCGACGAAGCCGTCGCCGAGGTGCTCCGGGAGCACGGTATCGTCAACGCGCGCGTCGTCGTACGCGAGGACGTCTCGATAGAGGAGCTAAACGACGCCGTGCTCGACAACCGGGTGTACGTCGACACCATGGTCGCGGTCAACAAGGTCGACGTCGCAGACGAAGCCAGCGTCGAACGCGCTCGCGAGAAACTCGCGGAACAGGGTGTCGAGAGCGCCGTAGGCGTGAGCGCGGAAGAAGAAATGGGTCTCGACGTCCTCCGCCGGCGTATCTACGGGGAACTCGACCTAATCCGCGTCTACATGCGTCCGCGTGGCGGCGAACCCGACTACGACGAACCCCTCGTACTCCATCGAGGTGCATCCGTCGGCGACGCCGCGAGGAAGATACACAGGGAGTTCGAAGACAGGTTCCAGCACGCTCAGGTCTGGGGTGACAGCGCTAAACACGAAGGCCAGCAGGTCGGGGTCGACCACGTGCTCGAGGACGAGGACGTGCTAACGCTCGTCCTCGATAGATAGACGGTGTTGTTTGGGCGGAACCGAGGCGCTCTAGCTACGTCGCGGCCGTCGTCTAACGCTCTGCGACGCTTTCAGCCGAACGAACCCAGGGTGCTCTGGTCGTCCTCGTCCCAGTCGTCCCAGTCGTCGCCGTCGACCTCCTCGACCGACTGCTCGACCACCTCCTGGGCCTCTGCCTCCGTCATCTCCGTGAGGTAGCTGACTTCGTCCGCCGAGAGGTCGAGGCTCCGGGCTACCTCTGTCGCGCTATCCGATTCGAGCAACACCGACAGATAGGGGAAGACCTGTTCGCGGGCGGTCGCCATCGACGTACCCGTCTTCCTGGCTACCTTCCTGGCTATCGAGTCCCTGGTGTCCCGGCGGCCGCGCGACTGTCCTAGCTTGCGCCACGTCGCAGGGAAGCCGTACCGTGTCCAGCCGCCCTTCGAGCTAGTCTTGGCTGCCTGTACCCCGCCCACCATGGCGTCGCTGGCGTAGCGCCAGAGCGAGTAGTTCTGTGTCTTCCGCGTGCGACCGAGGTAGACGTCGGCGCGCGACAGCCAGCGGTAGCCTTCGACGAGTTCTTCGTCTCCGTAGACCTTCGGCATGCCTTCGTCTATCCAGTGGACGAGGTCCTCCGGCGACTCGTCTAGGTCGCGCGCCATCCGGAGCGCGTGGCCGACGTCGTCCTGCTTGAAGACGACGTCGAGGAAGCCCCATATCTCCTCGCTCCTGTCCCTGCTGCCCGTCGCGTCGACGTCGTCTACCCCGAGGTGCGAGCGTCCTTCGGCGGACGCCTGGAGGTCGTTTAGCGCTCCCCGTAGGTCGCCGCTGTTCTCCTCGGCGATGACGTCGAGCGCTCCGGTGTCGTAGCTTACGCCTTCGCTTTCGAGTACGTCGCGGAGCACGGGCACGATGGAGCGCTTGCCGACGTTCCCGAACTCTATCTTCCGGGTCTGTCGTTTGAGCGAGCCGCTTATCTCCCGTTCTTCGTTCCCGATGAGCACGACGGGCTGGACTGCCTCGCGCAGGACTTCGGAGAGCGCTTTCGAGCCGCCGCGGTCGGCGTTTCCGTGGAGGTTGTCGGCTTCGTCGAGCACGACGAGCGTCCTGCGTCCGCCGAGACTCTGGCTCCGGGCTGCCTCGCCGGCTACCTCCATTATCGCGTCCTTCGTCCGGCTGTCGCTGGCGTTCTGTTCGACGACGCTCCAGCCCATGTCGCTGGCGAGCGCGTGGACGGCGCTCGTCTTGCCGACGCCTGGTTCTCCGACGACGAGCGCCGCCTCCCGGTGTTCCTCCCACGTCTCAGCCCACTCTCGTAGTTCGCCGACGCTTTTGTCGTTGCCGCGGACTTCGGACAGCGACCGCGGCCGGTACTTCTCCGTCCACTCCTGCATCTACGTGACGTTGGACGCCGGGGTTGTTAAGTCGAACCCTCTGGCTCGCAGGAGGTGCACGGACTCCGCGTACACCTCCGCAAGCGATTACGTCCAGCCGGACGTCGTCTCTCGCGTGTTCGAGGTAGCTGTGTCGCTCGCCGTCGTCTCGCTGGCTGCCGCCGTCGCCGGCGTCGCTGGTTTCGGCTTGGCTCTCGTGGGTACGAGGGATGATCTTCGAAGTCCGCCTTGCTCGCGGCTTCGGCCGCGTCTGAGGGGGCTCGACGAGACGGCTGGTTCTCGGTCTGTTGTTCGTGGTCGGTCTACGTCTCTTTCAGACGGCGTTTTGAAGAGCGGTCTTTTTACGCCCTCTCTACTTTCATGAACTCGCCTATCTCGAGTCCGTTCTTCTTTATCTCGCCGTCCTTCGACACCGTGTACTTGTCTCCGCCTGCTTCGACGGCTGTCGGCGTGCTCTCGTGTGTGTCGGTGACGTTGCCGACGACGTCCTCCGTCTCTCCGGTGGCGTGCGAGATGTACTCTAGGCGGACGCGTTCGCCGTCGTCGGGTCCGTCGTCGAAGATGCTGTTGAACTCCCCGGGAGTCAGGTACTCTTGCTGAGGCATACTGTTGGTGTCGCGGCCCGTCTCGGTGAATCTTTCGGCGGTCCGTGCTTTCTCGTCCTACGAGCCGTGTTCGAGAGACGTGTAGTGTCCTTCGAACATCGTAGCCGTCCTTGACTGTATGCCGTTTTGTATGACTCAGGTAGCGTACTAAGAACTATATACGCCGCTTATGCCCGACGTGCTAGTCGGTTATCGCCTTAGCAGGACTCACGAACGGCCAAGACGACGGTACACCAGCTGCGTAGTTCGAAGGAGAAGGGGCTAACTCGTAACCTACATATAGGCGCAGCCACCAGATGCGGTCGAACCGCATGGACGCCACCGACGCCGAGATACTCGAAGTCCTGCGGCGCGACGGACGCCGCCCGTACACCGAGGTAGCCGACGAAGTCGGCACCTCCGAGGGCACCGTCCGCAACCGCGTCCAGAAGATGCAGGACGAAGGAGTGATACGCAGGTTCACTGTCTCGACAAGCGTCGGCAACGTGCGCGCCATGATAGAGATAGAGGTCGACATCGACGTCGACACCCACGAGGTCAGCGACGAGATAGCAGGATGGAAGGGAGTCGACTTCGTCTGGGAGATAAGCGGCGAAGAAGACATAGTCGCCGTCGTCGACGTCGCCAACACAGACGAAGTGAACGACCTCGTGACACGCGTGCGCGCGCTCGACGAGACGGTGTCCACGCGAACACGACTGATACTCGACGAGAAACTCGGAGGAACAAAATGACACAGCAAGCAGAGTGCCCCGTCTGCGGGGCCGACGTAGAGCCAGCATGGGAGGTAGAGCGCGGAGAGATAATCGACTGCGACGACTGCGGCGCAGAACTCGAAGTCATGGAAACCGACCCCCTCGAACTCGCGGAGGCGCCCGAGCTAGAGGAAGACTGGGGAGAGTAGGTTGCACGTAGGCTTCGTCTGCTCGCGCGTCCGCAAGGACGAGAAGCTCCTGCTCGAGGAGCTACGCAGCCGAGGTCACGAAGTAACCAAGATAGATCCCAGGCGAGGCAGCCTCGGGCTTCGGGAGCCATCGCTCGACGACCTCGACGTCCCTGTGGACAGCCTGGACGTCGCGGCCAACCGCGAGATGAGCCAGAGCCGCGGCCTCTACGTCACCCGGTTCCTCGAGAGCTACGGCGTACCCGTGGTGAACAGCCACGAGACGTCCCGCGTCTGCATGGACAAGATAGAGACGTCGCTCGCGCTCGAGGAAGCCGGCGTGCCGACGCCCGAGACACACGTGGCGTTCACGCCGGAGTCGGCGCTCGAAGTCTGCGAGACTATAGGCTACCCGGTCGTAGTCAAACCCGTCGTCGGAAGCTGGGCACGTCTCCTGGGAAAGCTCAACGACCGCGAGGCCGCCGAAGCCGTCTTCGAACACAAGAAGGTGCTCGGCAGCTACGAACACGACGTCGTCTACCTCCAGGAGTACGTCGACCACGGCGGACGCGACGTCCGACTGATGGTGCGCGACTCCGAGGTCGTCGCGGGGATGGAGCGACAGTCGGACGACTGGATCACGAACGCCGCCCGCGGCGCCGAGACCACCGGCTACCAGCCGGACGAACGGACGCGGGAAGCAGCCGTCTCCGCCGTCGAGGCCGTAGGCGGCGGAGTCCTCGGAGTCGACGTCATGCACACGGACGAGGGCCCCGTCGTACACGAGGTCAACCACACGCTGGAGTTCAAGGCGCTGACCGAGGCGAGTGGCGTCGACATCGCGGCGGAGTACGCCGACCACCTGGAGGATAGAGCCAGATGAACCCGACGAAAACCAAGGAGAAACCAGAATGACAGCGACAGCGAGCGTGATAGGTGGAAGCGGCTACACGGGCGGAGAGCTCGTCCGCCTATTGCTCGACCACCCGGAGATAGAGCTACGTCAGGTGACCTCCCGCTCGAAGGAACGCAGGCAGGTCAGCGACACACACCCTAACCTCCGCGGGCGCACCGACCTCAGGTTCACGTCGCCCGAAGACCTCGATTCAGTCGACGTGCTCTACGCGGCGACGCCGCACGGCTACACGATGGAGGCGTTGCCCGAACTACGCGAGCACGCCGACCTCGTCGTCGACCTCAGCGGCGACTACAGGCTCGACGACCCCGCGTTGTACGACGAGTGGTACGACGAACACCCCAACCCGGACCTGCTCGACGAAGTCGTGTACGGCGTACCCGAGCTACGCCGGGACGAGATACGGGACGCCGAAGTCGTCGCGGCAGCGGGATGCAACGCGACGGCGGCGTTGCTAGCCCTCCAACCGCTCGACGCCGCCGAACTCGTCGAAACCAGCGTCGTGCTCGACGTCAAGACTAGCTCGAGCGCCGGCGGAGCTACGGCGTCGACCGCCTCGCACCACGCGGAACGCAGCGGAGTCGTCCGGCCGTACGCGCCAGCCGGACACCGACATCAAGCCGAAGTCGAGATGGAGACGGACCTCGACGTCCACATGACCGTGCACGCCATAGACATGGTGCGCGGTCTCTCGGTGACAGCGCACACGACTCCCCGCGAGCCACCCGAGGAGAAAGAGCTATGGAAGGCGTACCGCGGCGCGTACTCCGACGAAGACTTCGTGCGCGTCGTGAGACGCCGCCGGGGAGTCTACCGTCTGCCGGAACCCAAGGTCGTCGTCGGCACGAACTACGCCGACGTCGGCTTCGCTTTCGAGGAAGACCGCGTGGTGTCGTTCTGCGCCATCGACAACATGATGAAAGGCGCGGCGGGCCAGGCCGTACAGTGCACGAACGTGGCGTTGGATCTGCCGGAGACCACGGGGCTCGAACACCCGGGGCTCCATCCAGTCTGAGATGTACGTCGTGAAGATAGGCGGTACCGGCGGCGTCGAAGCCGACAACGTGCTCGACGACGTAGCCGACGTCGACGAAGACTGCGTCGTCGTACACGGCGGAAGCGAAGCCGTCGACAGCCTCGGTGAACGCCTCGGCGTCCCACCGCGGTACGTAGAGAGCCCTTCGGGAGTCGAGAGCCGGTACACCGACGAAGAAGCCATGGAGGTGTTCACGCTCGCGATGGCGGGCGTCAACGCGGATCTGACGCTCGGACTCCAGCGCCGTGACGTGGACGCAGTCGGTCTCTCGGGAGTCGACGGCCGTCTGCTCGAAGGCGAGCGCAAGGACACCGTGATAGCCGTCGAAGACGGCCGCAAACGCGTGCTCCGCGGAGACCACTCGGGCAAGATAGAGAACGTCAACGCCGACCTGTTGAGGGGCCTCGTCGACGACGGCTACACGCCCGTAGTCGGCGTTCCGATGGTGACCTACGACGACGTAGCGGTCAACGCCGACGCCGACAGGGCGGCTGCCGCCGTAGCCGGAGCGCTCGACGCACGCTTGCTCCTGTTGACCGACGTACCCGGCGTGCTCAGGGACGTAGACGACCGGGACAGCCTCCTTCGCGAGGTCGGACGCGACGACGTGGACGACGTGCTCGAACGCTACGCCGTCGGTAGGATGAAGAAGAAGGTGCTCGCGGCCCGCGAGGCTCTCGACTCCGGCGCGCCCGCGGCATCGATATCGTCGGCCAACGACGACGAACCCGTGCGCCACGCGCTCGAAGGCGGAGGGACGGTGTTCACCGCATGAGCCGCGACGACATCGAGATAGAGCGCTCTATCGAGGCCGTCTACACCAAGAAACCCATCTCGATAGACCGAGGCGAGGACGTCTACCTCTACGACTCCGACGGCGAACGCTACCTCGACATGGGCGCGTCGTACGGCGTCATGGCCGTCGGTCACTCGAACCCCGCGGTCGTAGACGCGGTATCACGTCAGGCCGAACGGCTGACCTACGTCCAGGCTTCGTACTCCGTCGACGAACGCGCCCGATTGCTGGAGCGTCTCGTGGAGCACACGCCCACCGGCCTCGACAGGGTGTTCCTCGCGAACGCCGGCACCGAGGCGAACGAGACGGCGTTCAAGCTATCGCGGGCGTCGACGGGTTCGACCGAGGTCGTAGCCGCCAAACGCGGCTTCCACGGCCGGACGTACGGCTCGATGTCGATGACCTGGAGGAAGAAGTACCGTCAGCCGTTCGCGCCGCTCGTGCCCGACGTAGAGTTCGTGACTTTCGACGACGTCGACTCGCTCGAACAGAAGGTTTCGGACGACACCGCCGCCGTCTTCCTCGAACCTGTACAGGGCGAAGCCGGCGTCCACCCCGCGAGCAAGGACTACCTCGAGAGAGCCCGGGAGCTTTGCACCGAACACGACGCCTACCTCGTGTTCGACGAGATACAGGCTGGAGTCGGCCGCACGGGCTACATGTGGTCTCACGAGCACTACGACGTCGTCCCGGACGCGATAACGACGGCGAAGTCGCTCGGTGGCGGACTGCCGATTAGCGCGTTGGTCTGCCGGGCGGAGATGACCGAGATACCTCGCGGGAGCCACGGCGGCACTTACAACGGCGGACCCGTCGCCGCCGCTGCGGCGCGCGCCGCCCTCGACTACGTCGTAGACGAAGACCTGCCGTCGAACGCCGCCGAACGCGGCGAACAGCTTATGGAGGACTTGCGCGACATCGACAGCGACCGCGTGGTAGAAGTCCGCGGACGCGGTCTCATGGTGGCCGTGCAGGTACGCGGTCGCAGCGGCCGCGTTCTGTCGGCGCTCGCCGACGAAGGAGTGCTCGCGCTCCCGGCGGGCAAGAACGCCGTCAGGCTGCTGCCGCCTCTGACGTTGACCGAGCGACACGTCGAAGAATGCGTCGGAGCGATGGAGGCGGTGCTGTGAGCGAGTCGAGTTCGCTCGACCGCGAGACCGAGGTCGAGTTCCTGCGCGGCCTCGTCGAACGCTACAGTCCGTCGGGCAAGGAGGAGCCTGCGCGAGACTACCTCGTCCGGCGTCTACCCGAGCTGGGATACTCCGTCGAGGTCGACGACGCAGGCAACGTGATAGCGCGTACCGGCGGCCGCGGCCCGGAGGTACTGCTGACGAGCCACATGGACACCGTCCGCGGACAGGTGCCCGTGCGCCGTGACGGCGACGTGCTCTACGGCCGCGGCTCCGTCGACGCCAAGGGACCGCTCGCCTCGATGTGTCTCGCTGGCGCTCGCGTCCCCGACGCCAACGTCACAGTCGTCGGAGTCGTCGAGGAGGAGGTCAGCGGACGCGGCGCACGCCATCTCGTCGACAGCCACCCCGAGCCCGACTACCTCGTGAACGGCGAGCCGTCGGGCTCCGACACCGTGACGCTCGGCTACCGGGGGATACTCCGTCTGCGTTACCGCGTCACGGGAGACGTCATCCACACGGCGCGCCCGGGCGTCAACGCGATAGAGGACGTCGTGGACTTCTGGACGGACGTCTCCGGTCTCGAGGACGACGGAGACGGCTTCGACTGCCTGAGCACGAAGCCCACCGAGCTAGACTCCGATTCAGACGGCTTCAGGCTCGACTGCGAGATACGCGGCGGGATACGTATACCGCCCGAGCGCTCGGTCTCCGGAGTACGCGAGGCCGTGGAAGAGATAGCCGACGGCCGCGACGGCGAGGTGGTGTTCGGCGAGTCGACGGAGCCCGTCGTCGTAGACAGGTCGAACGCCGTCGCCCGTGCTTTCGTGCGCTCGATACGCGACGTCGGGATGGAGCCCGGTCTCTCGGTGAAGACCGGGACGAGCGACATGAACGTCTACAGCGAGGAGTGGAGCTGTCCCATGGTGACCTACGGCCCCGGTGACTCGTCGCTCGACCACACGCCCGACGAACACATCGAGCTGAAGGACTACGGTCGAGCGATAGACGTCCTCGAACGGGTGGTCGAGGACCTCGGTGACGACTGATTCGGGTCGTCAGTTCAGCTTCGCTGGTCCCTCAGAGCGCGTTTGACTACGTCTTCTTCGTCGGGACGGAAAACTCGGTCGCCACCGCGGTAGTTCAGGTCGAGGCCGTCGAACGCCACCGCCGGCGTGCCGGCGTCGCTCTCGCCCATCAGGAGGTTGGCGAAGCCCGCTATCTCGTCTACGACCGCTTCTTCGGTGGCCTCTAGCTCGTGTCCATGTAGGTCGACGGCCCCCCGCCAGTCTCTCGTCGCAGGTAGGTCGCTCCAGCCTATCGCGACGCCAGTCTGACCGAGGCGGAACGGACGGCCGCAGGTGTCGGAGACCACGACGGGACAGCCTATCTCTTCAGATAGGTTCGACGCGCTCTCCATGGGGTCTTCGGGGAGTAAGAGGACGTGGTCTTCGCCCGCGACGTTGGATCGGTCGACGCCGGCGTTCGGTGCGACACGGCCGCTTTCGGTGACGGAGAGAAGGAAAGGTGTCTCCACGAGGAGTTCCACCGAGTTACGGAGCACGACCTCGACGAAACGCGGGTCTGCGTCCTCGAGGTCGCTCGCGAGTCTCTCCGCGCGTTCGCTGGCTTCGACCGAAGACAGGTTTACAGAGCGTCCCTCGGTCCTGGAGACGGCGGTGCTGGCGACGCAGACGACGTCGGCGTCGTCGACTCGTTCTCGCAGGATGGCGCCGAGGTCGTCGCCGTCGTCGAGGACGGGTACTCCGCGTACTGCTTCGGCCGACGTCCGCATGGCGTGCGTAGGACGGAGCCTGGGATAAGTTTTTATTTGGGCGATTACGTAGGTGTCATTAATCAGATGTCGCGCCAGAGGGACCGTGATGACAAGGAGGTAGAGAGAGATACCTTCGGCTACACCGTCGAAGGCGACTGGCAGGACGTCGTCGACTTCGGCGAAGACGTCGTCTCGACCTTCGAGGAACACGACGTCGACGAGGAAACCATCTCCGAGTGGGACTCCTGGCGGCCTCGCAGCGGCGAGGAAGCCCACAACATGAGGAAGAAGACCGTGGAGAGCGCCAAGGTACAGGAGGGCGAGGATCCCGACGAGATGGCGGACGAGACGGCCGAGCGCCTCACGCGGACGGGGGAGAAGACCCGGGAGGGCGACATCGGCGAAGCCGCGGAGAGCATGGGTGAAGCCGGTCGCTCGGCCTCGAAAGCCGTCGGCGGTGTCCTTCGCAGGCTGATGCGCGGCATCGAGGAACGCGTGTACGACCGCATCGCGCGCACCAACCCGCTTTACTTCGACGCGTCCGAGTTCAACGCCTCGCTCGAACCCATCGAAGGAGTCGTGAGCAAGCTACCCGGGCGCGAAGCCAACGGAGACGAAGCCGAGTACCGGATGTCTATAAAACCCGAGTCCGACGAAGTCGAGAGAGCGCTCGACGACGAGTTCGAGAGCGAAGCAGAGCGAGAGACAACCGACGACGGCTGAATCAGCCGCCGCGGCACACGGCCCGTCGGCCACGCGGCTTCCCGGTATCACTCGCTCCCGGCCGCCGTCCTAGCGATACCGGTTGAGTTCGCTTTTCAGCTTGCGAGCGGCCTCGCGAGCGCCCTCCCGGTACCGCCCGTCCTCCCGGGCGTAGATGATCGACCGCGAGCTGTTAACGAGGCCGACGCCCGCGGAGTTCAAGCCGTGTTCGACGGCGGCTTCGACGTCGCCGCCCTGCGCGCCGACTCCCGGCACGAGGAACGGAAGGTCACCGGCCTCCGACCGGACGCCCTCCAGCACGTCGGGATGCGTCGCACCGACGACGAGTCCAACGTTATCGTTCTCGTTCCACTCCACCGCGCGCCGTGCGACGTGAGAGTACAGTGGTTCGCCGGCGACCTCGAGGTCCTGGAAGTCCCTGCTGCCGGAGTTCGACGTCTTGCAGAGCACGAAGACGCCGGCGTCCGACCGGTCGAAGAAAGGCCGGAGGCTGTCGCCGCCGAGATACGGGTTCACCGTGATGGCGTCGGCGAACTCCAATAGCTCGGCGTACCGCCGGCTCGAACTACCGACGTCGGCGCGCTTGGCGTCGAGCACCACGGGGGCGTGGACCGAAGCCTCCTCGACCGTCTCGTGAAGCACACGCCAGCCGTCGACGCCGAGCGCCTCGTAGAACGCCGTGTTAGGCTTGTACGCGACGGCGACGTCCCGCGTCGCGTCGACGATACCCCGGGTGAACTCCGCGACCGAGACGCCGTCGGGGAGACGCGAGGGAACCGGGTCGAGGCCCACGCAGACGACGCTGTCCTTCGCGTCTATCTCTTCGGCGAGACGTTCGAAGAAACTCAAAGCACGTCCTCCAGAGGAACCCGTCGCTGGTCGCCTGACTCCATCTCCTTCACCGTGACGACGTCGTCGGCGAGGTCGCGTTCACCGACTATCACGGTCTCGCGTGCGTTCACCCTGTCGGCGTGCTCCAGCTGGCCCGTGAAGCCCCGGCCGCTGACGTCGAGTTCGACGTCGGCTCCGTCGTCGCGCAACGCCGACGCCACCCTTACGGCGACTTCGCGGACGTCTCCGACGACGGCGACGTAGTAGTCGACCTCGACGCGTTCGTCGGGCCACGCGTCCGACCGACGGAGCAGAAGCTCCAAAGTAGCGTCGCCGAGACCGAAGCCCACCGCCGGAGTCGAGGGACCGCCGAACTCCTCTATCAAGCCGTCGTACCTCCCGCCGCCGAAGATAGCGCGGAGGTCGCCGTCTACGTCGAAGCACTCGAAGACCACCCCGGTGTAGTAGTCCATGCCGCGGACCACCGACGGGTCGAAGACACACGAGTCGAGCACGCCGTACGCTTCGAGCTCCCGGGTGACGCCCGCGAGCGCGTCGACGACGTCGGAGGCGTCCGAAGGCGCTCGTTCGCCGTACTCCTCGACGACGTCGCTCGACAGACTGCCGCCGGCGTCACACAGGCCGATTATCTCGTCCACCTCGGCGTCCGACAGACCGGCGTCCGATAGACGGTCTCTGGTTTCCTCGTCCGTGAGGCGCTCGGACCTGTCGACCACCCGGTGAACGGTTTCGCGCTCTCCGTCCGTGAGGTCGTAGGCGTCGAGGTAGGCGTCCACGAGACCACGGTGGCTTACCCTGAACTCGAACTCGTCGTCCAGGCCGAGCGACCTCAGGAGGTCGTGTGCCAGCGCTATCAGTTCGGCGGTGGCCTCGGGTCCGTCGACCCCGAAGACGTCGAAGTTAGGCTGGTAGAACTCCCGCAGCCGACCGCTCTGAGGCTGCTCGTACCTCCATAGCTTGGGCGTCGAGTACCACCGGACGGGTTTCGCGAGAGCCTGATGGCGCGCCACGTACATCCGGGCGAGCGACGGAGTCAGCTCCGGCGTCAGCGTCACCATCCGTCCGCCCTTGTCCTCGAAGCTGTACGTCTCGTCGACTATCTCCTCGCCGCTCTTAACCTCGTAGAGAGCGAGTCGCTCGAGAGACGGCGTGTCCACCTCCCGGAAGCCGTACGACCGCGCGACGTCGTCGACGACGTCGAAAACCTTCCGTCGGGCCGCCATCTCCGGCGCGTAGAAATCCCTGAAGCCCTTGAGGCTCTCTAGCTTCATGTCCCGTGATTACGTCAGACGGCTCTAAACCGTGTCGATGTATCGGTACGCCGAGCGGGCTGCCGGAGCGCCCACCGTGTTACCTGCGCCGGATGTTTATGTCGCGGTCGTTTTCGAGCTGCCGGAGTATCTGCTTGAGCTGTTGCTCGGTGACCTTGCCCTGCAGTCGCCCGCTCTGCGCGAGAGCAACAAGCTGTCGTTCGACCTGCTCGGCCTTCTGGGGCTTCGCCATCTTGATGGCGTTCAGGCGCTCGCGGGCCTCGGGTTCGAGCGCCTGCCGGAGCACGGACTTCCGCATGGCTTCGGCTCGCTCCCGCTCCGCGCCGGCGGCCTCGCCGTCGGACTCCTGGAGACGCTGGCGTTTCTCCTGACGTATCCTCTCGAGTTCGTCGTCTTCCATGTGAGTCAGCTTACGTCCCCGTGGTATAAAATCCCAGTGAGACCTGTTTGTCGTCCGAGGTAACCGTGTCTGCTCTAGTAGCCTTCTAGCTCGGGTATCTCGCTCGCTACCTCGTCGGCGACTCCGTCGAGGAAACGACGTCCCTCGGGCGTTATGACGCGTCCCTGGGGCGTCGAGTCGACGTAGCCGGCGTCCTCTAGCTGCTGGAGCGCCGTCCGGATCACGTTGCCGCTCGCCTTCGTCTGGTGTGACTTCGCCGAGCCGCTGCGGTCCCTGCCGCCGTAAATACGCCGGAGGGCGGAGACGCCTATGGGTTCCTCGACGTAGACCTTCCTGAGGAGCGACGCCGCGCGCCGGCTCCACCAGTCGTCTTCCTCGGGCGGTAGCTCGCGGTCTCGACCGGTCTTCGCGTGCGCCGCCCAGTCGGGCGCGTCTATCTCGTCGGTCTCCTCGAGCTTCTGTTTCGCTCGCTCGATGAGGTCGTCCGCGGGGACGTCTTGGGCTGTCGTCATCGGTTGACGGAGGTCGGTGCGACAGACGTTTAAGCGCATCGATACAACGCCCGACATGACCGAGGTGCACTCGGAGTGGAGCGCTCTCACCGAGATAGCCGAGGCCGTCGACGCGGCCGACGACGCCGCCGTCCTGCCCCGGGGAAGCGAGAACCTCGTCCTCACCACGGACATGCTCCACGAGTCCACCGACCTACCCTCCGGAGTCACCGACTACACCGCGGGATGGAGGGTCGCCGCCGTCTCGCTCAGCGACGTCGCAGCGATGGCGGCAGAGGCGCTCGCGGTCGTCGCCGCCTGCGGCGTACCGGAGTTCACCGATAGATGGCTGTCGGAGTTCGTCTCGGGAGCCGTCGACGTCTGCGACGCCGTGGACGCAGAGTACGTCGGCGGCGACCTCGACTCCCACGACGAACCAACCTACGTCTCGTCGGCTCTCGGAGCCACGTCGAAGCCGGTCTACCGCGACGGCGCTTCACCCGGCGACGTAGTCTGCGTCACCGGGGAGCTTTGCCGGACCGCGGTGGCTCTAGACCTGTTCGAAAGCGGACGCGACGACGAAGCCAACCGGTTGTTCAGGTTCGAACCCCGGGTGCGCGAGGGCGTCGCTCTCTCGGGCGTCGCGTCTTGTCTCACGGACGTAAGCGACGGCGTCGCGGTATCACTCCACCAGGTAGCGGAGGCTTCGGACGTCGGCTTCCGAGTCCGACGCGACGAGCTTCCTTTGCACCACGAAGCAGAGACCGACGACGTCTACGTCGGCGGCGACTACGAGCTACTGTTCACCCTGCCACCCGAATCCATAGACGACGTGGAGTTCGAGTTCTCGGTCGTCGGCGAAGTCGTCGAGAGCCGCGAGCCAGCAGTCGAGGTAGACGGAGAGGAGATGCCCAAGCGGGGATACAGCCACTGAGCCGGCTATCGCGCGAACGGTGGTCCGTCGAGCCGCAGTCCCGGTGTTCTCAGCCGTCGAGGAAGTCCCTGACTTCTCCGTACCACATGTCGTGTTCGTCCACCTCGTCGACTGCCTCGGCTATCTCGACGGCGAGCACGTGCTGGCACTTGCCTTCGCCGCCGAGGTTGTAGCGGTAGTCCCGACACGTGCAACTGCCGTCCTCGACGACGTACTCGTCGCTCCGGCCGACGACGACCGTGAAGTCCCGGTATCGCTTGACGCGGCCTTCGGCCACGGCTTGCATCGCCCTCCGGCCCCTGCCGCCGTGTGCGTCGAGCACGGCGTCGGTTATCTCGGGCGTCAAGCGCCCCTCGCGGACGAGTTCCACGTGCCAGTCCACGGCGTCGATAGGCGGGAGCGAGGTTTAACGTTTGTCTGTCGCGGGGTGAGCGACCGCATCGTGGAACTCGGCCCGTGGGTATATACGTCGAGAGAACCATCAGGAGGTATGCCGACAGTCGAGGTCCCCGCGGACTTACACGACGCCGTCAAGGACTACGCGCAGCGGCACGGTCTCTCGGTGCCGGAGGCCTACGTCGAACTCCTCGAGTTCGCTCTCAACAACCTCGGTGACGGGGACGAAGAGGGAGACGACGAGGACGTCCGGAGCGGCTACGCCTGACCGCCGTCAGACTGGAGAGCCGACGTCTCGACGGTCGACCGAAGTCGGTACGCCGGGTGACGGCTCTCGAAGCCGAGGAACGAGAGCACCGCCGTGAACTCGACGTCGAACTCCGTTCGCTCGCCCGCGAGAACGTGCGTCGGCCACCAGTCGGCCATCGCTCGCGAGCGAAGCCGGGGAGTCAGCCTCACCTTGGTCGTCCGCCGTCTCGGTAGCTTCAGGCCGCCGTCGGTCTCTCCGCGCGAGACGACTACGTCGTTTAGCTTCATCTCGTGTTCGAGCCGCGTCATCCGTATGCCGAACGGGTTGGGGTTGTGGACGTCTACGTCGACCACGACGACGCTGTCGCCTGAATCCGTCGTCCACGACGCGTCGACGCGCTCGAACGTCGCCACGGTTCGGCCTAGAGCGCGTTTTTCCTGGGGCTCTGACGTGGTGACGCCGTCGAGCACGGCGGTTTCGACGGGGCGCTCGGCGTGGTGGCGTACCGCCGTGACGCCCGCGTCACCGGCGTCTACTTCGGCGTAGGCTTCGACCTCGAGCGTCGTGAGTTCGTCTCTCTCGACGTGCGACGTCCACCATTCGGAGACGGCGTCGCGGTCTAGCTCGCTGGTGAGCACGACGTCGCCGTCGACGTAAGCGTCCGTTCGCGAGGTGACGTCGACGTCGTTCAAACGCACCAGGTGCTCGAACTCCTCGAGGGCGCTGTCTGAGAGCGACGCCGGGAGGTCGAGCGTCGAACTGAGGCCGACGTAGGACGACTCCGTCCACTCGTGACGTGCTTCTACGTCGACGGCCTCTTTCATGTTACGTCGTGGTCGTCGTGCTCCGTTTACGCTTCGGATTCTAGTCGGACGCCACGCCTTCGTCCGCGGCGTTCGGGCGGCCGGCGGCTGCTCCTTCGACTTCGGCTTCCGGCGCGAGAGCCTCGGTGAGACGCCGGCTTTCGCCGGTCACGACGTCGGTCTCGACGGTGTCCCGATGGCGGTAGAGGGTTATCGACTTCGACAGCGGACTAGGGCCTACTTCGGCGTAGACTCGGACGTCGAGTTGCGTCTCTTCGTCGTTCTCGACGTGGGTCGGCCACCAGTCGACGAGTCTCTCGGTCTGTATCGCGGGCTGGAACTCGACTTCTCGCTGGCTTCGCGCTGGGAGTCGGAGTTCGTCGGCTGCGGTTCCCTCGCCGACTACGACGTCGTTCATCCGTATCTCGTACCTCACGTCGTCGAACGCCATGGGTATCCGCGTGGGGTTCTCGACGTCGGCGGTGACTTCGACGGGTGTCTCGTCTTCGGTCGGTTTGCTCCACGCTGCGTCTATCTCGTGTATCCTGATGACTTCTCGGCCGAGCACAGTGCGTTTCTGTGGCGCGCTGTCGCGTACGCCGCCGAGGACGTCTGTCTCGAACTCTCGGCGGACCTGGGGTGCGCGGAACTTCAGGTCGGTGAGAGGCAGACCCAGGTCGAGAAGTCCGTCGACGTCGAGGTTGAGTCTGGGTTCGACCTGGAGCGTCGTGGTCTCGTCGTTGTCGACGTGTGTCTTCCACCAGTCGGGGACTCTGTCGTGCTGGAACGCGGCGGTGAGGTCGAGTCTCGTGCCGTCGGGTTTGACGTCGACCTGGCTGGCTTCGGCGCTGGCCACGTAGACGTCGTTGAGGCTCACGTCGTACTCGAACTCGAGTCCCTGTAGGCGGCCGTCGAGCAGCGTCGGCGCTCGGACGTCCACCGTGGTCTGTATGTCCGACGTCTCCTCGCCGACGTCTCCCCAGTTCTTGGTCAGTCTGGGTACGTCTACGGTGACTCCGGTGGGCGTCCTGACGTTCATCGTGCTTGGGTTACCCGTGTACGTATTAAGTCCTTTTGGTGGGGACAGAATCCCTCCTTCGTCGGACGTCGAACCGAATCCAGACGGGGCCGGGCGCCGATGCTGCAACACGGAGACAAGCCAACACCACGGAGACGACGCCGCGAACGCGGACAGAGACTTAAACCCCGCGTTCCAAGACGAAGACGATGACCGGTCGCGACCTCAGACAGCGCATCCTCCAGGCGTTCGACGGCTCACCCGGACAGCGCAGCGTCGTCGAACTAATGCTCGAACGCGGCTTCGCAGTCAACGACGAAGGACGCGTCGTCTCAGGGGGCATAGAGATACCCTACACGCAGGTCGCAGACGAAGCCGGTGTAGACCGACGCGTCGTCGACAGCACGACCGAGACCATACTCGAAGACCCCGAGCTACGCCGGATATTCCAGAGCATCGAATCCATACCCTCTCTCAAGAACCTCGCTCCGGTTCTCGGTCTGTCCGTCCTCACGATACGCGTTCACGACGCAGCCTCTACCGGGGTGATACACGACATAACCCGGGTTTTCTCGGAAAACGACGTCTCGATACGCCAGGCCGTCAGCGACGACCCGTACTTCACCGACGACCCCCGGTTCACCGTCGTCACCGACCGCGAGGTCTCCGGCGACCTCGTCGAAGAGATATCATCGCTCGACTTCGTCGAGGACGTCGAGGTATCGTGAGCTTCGGGCCACGAGAAGCAGCACGGAGCCGGACTGATGCGGTTCAACTTTTATGCTCACGGGGTAAATACGCATGTCAATGTCTAACGCACGGCCCACGGTGCTCGTACACGGCTTCGCGGACACCTGGTACACGCCGTGGTGGAGCCTCCTCCGCAGATACCTATCGAGCGTAGGCATTGACCGCGTCGAAACAGTCGACGTCGGAAACGTGCCCGGGACCACCGTCGACTCACCCCGGACGTACGCCGGAACCATCGGAGAGACGATAGAACGCCTCCACGATGACACCGGCGAACTAGTAAACGTCGTCGCGCACTCGATGGGAGGACTCGGCACACGGTGGTACGTAGAGAAACAGGGAGGCAACCAACACGTCGACCGACTCGTCACCCTGAGCACGCCACACCAGGGCACGAGAGCCAGCCGCCTCGCGGGCTTCACCCGGGGAGCACGCGACATGACGCCGACGAGCGACTTCATACTCGAACTCAACAGCGGTGGACCAGCCGACGGAGTCGACTACACCGCGCTATGGAGCAAGCTCGACCCCGCAACCTACCCCAGCCGGAGGGCAGCGCTGCCGGACACCTACCTCGGCGACAACGCCCGAAACGTCCTCGCGGGAGCCTACAGCCACATAGAGATGGTCGCCCGGAAGAACGTCTTCAACAAGTACAAGACCTACCTCGTCTCCTGATACCAGGAGAAACACCCGGACCACCTCCCTGCCGTCCCATCCACCACACCCAAATCCTTACGGTGGCTGCCGTCAACCCTAGAGCATGTCAGACTCACGAGAGACGGCCGACGTAGAGCCGATACGGTCCGTCAACCCCGCTAACCTCGAGGTTAACGACGAGATACAGCCGACGCCACCCGAGGAGGTAGACGAAGCCGTCGAAAGAGCGCGGCAGGCACAGGAAGAATGGGCTCGAACGAGCTTCTCGGCGAGGAACGAACTCCTCGACGTCCTCCAGGACCACCTGATACGCAGGCGCGAGGAGACAGTCCAGGTCGTCAGCGACGAGACAGGCAAGCCACGCGGCGAAGCCATGGTCACCGACCTCATCCCAGTGATAGACGCCGCACGCTACCTCCGCGAACACGGCGAAGACGTCCTCGAAGAAGAACTACCGCTCGACAACGTCTTGGTGCGCGACAGACGGAGCAAGATAGTCCGACAGCCCGTCGGAGTCCTCGGCATGATAACGCCGTGGAACTACCCGCTCGGGATACCCGGGTCACAGGTTCTCTACGCCATATACGCCGGCAACGCCGTCGTCCTCAAGCCAGCGCAGCAGACGACGCTCACGGGACTCAAGATACAGGAGCTACTCGAAGACGCGGGACTCCCCGACGACGTCTTGCAGATAGTACCCGGAAGCGGAAGCGTGACCGGAGACGCCCTCGTCCACAGCGACATCGACCAGATGACGTTCACCGGGAGCGACGCCGTCGGAGAGCGCATACAGACGACTTGCAGATCCCGCGGCGTGCCGACCACGATGGAGCTAGGGGGCAGCGACCCCGCCGTAGTGCTCGACGACGCCAACGTAGAGATGACGACGGACGGCGTCGTCTGGTCCCGGTTCTCGAACTGCGGGCAGACCTGCGCCGCAATCAAGCGACTCTACGTCGACGAGTCCATAGCCGACGACGTCACCGAGGAGATAGTGAGGAAGACCGAACGCCTTCGAGTAGGAGACGGCTCCCGCGAGGACGTCGACGTAGGACCGCTCATTTCGGCCGACGCCGTAGACGACATCGAACGACAGGTCGACGAGAGCGTCGAACAAGGCGCCACCGTGCTCACCGGGGGAGAACGGCTGCCGAGAGACGGCCACTACTACGCTCCAACGGTTCTCGCCGACGTCACCCACGACATGACCGTCGTGGAAGAGGAGACGTTCGGGCCCGTTCTACCTATAATGGAGGTCGAAGACGAAACAGAAGCCATTGAGAAAGCCAACGACAGCCGGTACGGTCTCACCGCGAGCGTCTGGACGCGAGACGTAGACCGGGGCGAGCACGTCGCCCGACAGATAGATTCCGGGACCGTCGCCATAAACGACCACGGCTACACCTACGGCGTCAACGAGACACCCTGGGGTGGCTTCAAACACAGCGGCCACGGACGCACACACGGCCGATGGGGGCTGTACGAGGTCACGCGGATGAAGCACATCAACCGCGCGAAAGGAGACGTGATACCGCGTTCGACGCGCCCGCGGAACAGCTGGTGGTTCCCGTACGAGGACGACTACATGGAGACGATGGGCGACGGAATCGAGTTCATGTACGACGACAGCATAGTCCGACGGGTTCGACGGGCGCCCGGCCTCGTCAGAAGCATACTCGACAAAGAAGGACTCTGACGTGGACCCCAGGGACGTAGTCGAAGAACTCCGGGACGGAGACGTAGTCTCCGGCAGCGCTCTCGCCGAACGCTACGGCGTGTCGCGCAACGCCGTCTGGAAACACGTCGAGAGCCTCCGGCGCGAGGGGTTCGAGATAGAGAGCACGGGCTCGGGCTACCGCCTCGACGGCGTCCCGGAGTACGGGGCGAACGCCGTAGCCTACCACCTCGACACCGAGTACGTCGGAGACGAGATAGAGTACCACGACGTCGTCGAGTCGACGAACGCGCTCGCCCGCGAAGCCGCTCGCGCCGACGCCGACGAAGGATACACGGTGCTCGCCGACCGACAGGAGGGAGGTAAAGGCCGACGGGGCCGGAGATGGGAGAGCCCGAGCGGCGGAGTCTGGACGAGCGTCGTCCTCCGGCCCGAACTGTCGCCGCGCGAGGCCTCCGTCGTCACGCTCGCCGCCTCCGTAGCCGTAGCAGACGCTCTCGACGACCTCGGCGTCGTCGTCTCGATAAAGTGGCCGAACGACGTCCTCGCCGGCGACCAGAAGGTCTGCGGCGTTCTCGTCGAGTTCGAAGCCGACGCCGAGGAGGTGTCGTACTTCGTCGTCGGCCTCGGCCTCAACGCGAACGCCGCGCCCGACGTCGACGGAGCGACTTCGCTCGAACTCGAACTCGGACACGAGGTCGACCGCGCAAGGCTTACCGCGGCGCTCTACCGCGCGCTCGAAGCCTGGCTGGACCGACCTCGCGACGACATCCTAGAGGAGTGGCGTCGCAGGAGCTCGACGCTCGGACGCTTGGTACGAGTGACGACCGCGGAGGACGTATTCGAAGGCAGGGCGACGTCGATAGACGACTCCGGAGCGTTACACGTCGAGACCAACGAGGGCGAACGCGTGGTCACCGCTGCTGACTGCGAGCACCTCAGGTGACCGAGAGGCCTCGGAAAACTGCCGTCAGCCGAACGAGATATAGGTAGGGCGGACCTCGGGGTAGCCATGACGAGAGACCCAGGAGCCAGGCTCAGGAGGGACGTCGAGTCCGACGGCATCACGGTTCTCCCGGGAGTCTACGACGCCCTGACCGCGAGGCTCGTCGAACAGTCCGGCTTCCAGGCGGCTTTCACGTCGGGGTACAGCGTCGCGGCGTCTCAGCTTGGTCTACCGGACGTAGGCTACCTCGACCTGAGCGCCAACCTCGCGCGCGTCCGCGACGTCTTCTCCGCCGTCGACGTCCCCGTCGTCGCCGACGCCGACACCGGGTACGGCAACGCGATGAACGCGCGGTACACCGTAGAGCGTTTCGTCGAAGCCGGGGCCGGCGGCCTGATACTCGAGGACCAGGTCTGGCCCAAGAGATGCGGTCACATGGACGAGAAACAGGTGGTTTCGACCGAGGAACACGCGACGAGGATACGCGCGGCCGCCGACGCCCGCGACGACTCCGACGAAGACGTAGTCGTGATAGCACGGACGGACGCCCGCGAGCCCCTGGGTCTCGACGAAGCCATCGAGCGCGGCCGAGCCTACGAGGAAGCAGGAGCCGACGTCGTCTTCGTCGAGGCGCCCGAGACACGCGACGAGCTAGAGCGCGTCGCAGGCGCGTTCGACGTGCCGTCGTTCGCCAACATGATCGAGGGCGGAAAGACGCCTTACATGGACGTCGACGAAGTCGAGCGACTGGGCTTCGACGTCGTCGTCTACCCTCTCGCCGGCTTGTTCGCGGCCGTACACGGCGCCCGCGAGGCGTACCGGTCGCTCGCGAGCGAGGGCCACGCCGGGGACGTAGACCGCGTCGACTTCGACGGGTTCGACGAACTCATCGAGGCCGGCAGACACAGGGACGTAGCCGACCGGTACACGTCGGGCTGAGCAACCCGCCAGCGGAGAGCCGAACATCGCGAGAAACTTCCGGCCGCGACGCAGGGTTAAACGTATAAGTGAGCGCACGTGCTACCCGTAGACGATGAGAGACAGGCTCGTCGCAGACGTCGTGTCCCTGCTCGAAGACGGGGAGTTCGAGGTCAGCGACACCTGTAACATCCGCCCGAAGAGCTTCGACCTCGTAGCCCGCCGGGGTTCGCTCGTACTGTTCGTGAAAGTGCTCGTAAACGTCGACGGCCTCGACAGACGGAGCGCCGACGAACTCAAACTTCTTTCACATCACCTGGACGCTTCGGCGCTCGTCGTCGGCAGGAAGACCCGCGACGGCGAGCTAGAGGACGGCGTGCTCTACCTCCGCCGGGGTATACCGGCGTTGAACCCCGCGACGGCTTACGACCAGTTCGTCGAAGGAGTGCCGCCTTTCGCCTACATGTCGCGCGGCGGCCTCTACGTAAACGTCGACGGCGACGTCCTCGAGGACCGCAGGCGAGAGAACGGCATGAGCCTCGGTCAGGTCGCCCAGGAGCTAGGGGTGAGCCGGCGTTCGGTGTCGAAGTACGAGGACGGCATGGACGCCTCCATCGACGTCGCGCTGCGTCTCGAGGAGGTATTCGACGCAGACGTCGTACTACCCGTCGACGTCTTCCCCGGCCCCGTCGAGTACGACGAACCCGAGCCCGAGCTAGACGAAGACGAGCGCACGGCGTACACGGTCTTCCGTAGAACGGGGTTCGAGGTGCATCACACGACGGGCGCGCCGTTCCGCGCCGTCGTCGACCGCGACAGGGACATACCCGACGCATTGCTCACGGGTTCGGGTGGCACGTCGACTGCGCGCAAGCGCGCGCGGCTGATGAGCAGCATCGGTCGGGTGACGGAGACGGAGTCGATATACCTGATGGAGAGCCACTCGGACGACACACTCGAGGACACCGTCGTCATCGAGTACGACGAACTCAGGGAGTTCGACTCCGCCGAGGAACTCTACGAGGTATACCGGGAGAGACGTGGTTGACCGGCGCGTTCGAACGTCGCATCCGGCGGGGTTCAGCCGTACGTCTCCTCGAGATAACGGACGATGTCGGAGCTCTCGGGCATTCCCTCGACGTCGTTCTCGGTGTCGACGAGAACGGGTACGCCGCGCTGACCGCTGACGTCCTCCACTTCGTCGCGCCGCGAGCGCGACGCCGGCACCTCTATCGACTCGTAGTCTAAACCGAGTTCGTCGAGCTTGTTCGTGACCTTCGTGCAGTACGGGCAGCCTCGCAGTTCGTAGAGCTTCAGCGTCACGTTCCAAGTAGGCTCTCGACCGCCATCAATCTACCTCGACTTCGTGCTCGTAGACCAAGTAACATCTCGTAACGCGGTCGAGAGATACGTCGGGCCACCTAGTCGTCGTACTCCTCTAGCTGGTCCGGGTCGATGCCCTGTTCGCGGAGCCATCGCTTGTAGTCGCGTTCGGCCGCCTCCGCCATCTTGCCGCGCTCGGTGGCGTGTTCGGCGAGCGCCGCGATGTCGTCGGGCACGCCGTCTCCCGCGACGACGTGGTGGTTCACGAGGTCCGCGAGCCTGCGTATCGGCGACGTGAAGTGACCGTATATGTCGAAGTTCAAGGCGTAGTGACCGCCGAAAGGGTCGCTCATGTATCTCGCGCGCGGCATGACGTAGAGCACCGCGCGACGTATCTTACGGAGTTCTCGCTCGCCGGCGTTCTCGATAGCGTGGTTGACGGCGTGCCTGGGTTTATCCCACTTTTCGCCGGGTATCGAGACTCCGTCGAGGTCCTGTATCTCCTGTAGCGCCTCCGCCCACTGATCCGGAGTCGGCTGAGGGTGGACGCGGTACATCGCCTCGACGCCGCGGTTCCACATCAACTCGTGTGTCACCGCTTTGTTCGCCTTCAGCATGCACTCCTCGACGACCGTGTGCGCCCGGTCGCGCGCCGGGTTGAGCACGAGAGAGCCGTCGGCCTTCCGGGTCTCGTGTAGCTCTTCCGCGAGGTCGTAGGCGTCCTCTATCGAGACGCGGACGCCCGGCGACACGCCTTCGACGTCCTCGCCCTCGAGCACGCGCTCGGTCTCCGCGTAAGTCAGCCTGCGGTCGCTCCTGACGACGCTCCTGTATATATCGACGTCGTCGAACGACAGGTCCTCGTTGACCTCCATCTCCACCGTGTGAGCCAGTCGGTCTTCGTCGGGAACGAGGCTGCATACGGTCTCCGCGAGCCTCGGCGGAAGCATGTGGACTGTGTAGCCCGGTAGGTAGACGCTCGTAGCACGTCGTTTGGCTTCCTCGTAGAGCTCCATCCCCGGTCGGACGTAGTGGCCGACGTCGGCTATGTGGACCCAGAGACGCCATCCGTCGTCGCGTGGCTCGATAGATATCGCGTCGTCGAAGTCCTGCGCCCGCCTCGGATCGGTCGTGAACGTGAGGTGGTCGCGGAGGTCACGTCGACCGGAGTCCTCGGCTTCGTCGGCTATCTTGGACTCGTAGTCCTCGGTGACGTCGTCGACCTCCTCGAGGGCTGCCTCGGGGTAGTCGAGAGGTATCCCGTACTCCTCGAGAACCTCCTCTGCCTTCTCCGTCGCCGTCTCCCGCGTCTCTACGTCGAGGCTCATGGACGGCTTACCTCTCCAGGGGTAAAAGTAGTAACGCCTGGCGTGCAACGGAACATCGTGGAAATCCAGGTCGTGGGCGCCGGCTCTCTCGGCTCGCTTCTAGCCGCGTTTCTCGACGCCGACGGACACGAAGTACACGTCGTAGGCCGCGTGAGAGACGTCGAAGCCATACGTCGTGACGGCGTCCGGGTCACCGGGGAGAACGAGATACACGCGTCGCCGAGCGCCGACACACGGGCGGTCGACGCCGACGTGTCGTTCGTCGCAGTCAAGTCGTACGACACCGGGGACGCCGCCGAACTCCTCGACGGCAAACGAGGGGTCGCCGTTTCGCTCCAGAACGGCATGGGTAACGAAGCCACGCTCGACGAAGCCCTCGACGCCGAAGTGCTGGCTGGCGTCTGCGAGGTAGGAGCACGTAAGGTCGAACCCGGCGTCGTCGAGCACGCGGGAGGTCGTTCGATATCGCTCGGCGCTCCCGAAGGCGGCGGTTCGTCGGCCGAAGAGATAGCGGAGGCGCTCGACGGCCGTCTGTCGTTCGAAGCGCGCGACGACATGCCGCGTGTGCTCTGGAGCAAGCTAGCCGTGAACTCGGCGTTGAACCCCGTGACCGCGCTGACGAGGCTGTCGAACGGCGAAGCCCTGGAGCGCGCGGGAGAAGTCGTCGAAACCGCGGCGAGAGAGACCGCCGACGTTGCACGCGCCGACGACGTGTCTCTCGCTCGCTCCGACGCCGTCGCCCGCGTTCGCTCGGTCGCTCGCGAGACGGCTTCCAACAGGTCGAGCATGCTCCGTGACGTCGAGCGCGGCCGGAAGACCGAGGTAGACTCTATAAACGGCTACGTCGTCCGCCGTGCCGGACGCCACGACGTCGACGTCCCCGTCAACCGTGCGCTCTGGAGGCTGGTGAGAGCCGTCGAAGCCCCTCTAACGAAATAGTTTTGCGGCGGGTGAGACACCATTCCACCGGAATGACAGAAGCCGGGAGGCCGGACGACGGGTCGAGGGGGTCCGTCGTGGTCCCAGTCGCCGACACCCGGTACGCACGCGCGACGGTCGAGTACGCGCTCGAAGCCTACGACGACGCGCGTTTCGTCGTGCTTCACTCGCGGAACGGGAGAGCCGACCTCGCGCGCTCGACGGCGGGACGCGTGGAGTCCTGGCTCGAGGAACTCGGCGTCACAGCCGATGTCGACGTCCACGAGGCGGAGTCGTATCTCTTCGGCCCCAGGGACTACGCCGAAGCCATAGCGACGTACGCCGGCGAACTCGACGTCCTCTTGCCTCCCGACTTCGAGACCGAAGCCCCGGCTATCTCGACGGCGTCGCTCGTCGCCTGGCTGCACGATTTCGACGTCGTCGTGGAGGTCGCTCCCGTCGAGACGAGGGTGCGCAGGCCCGCGCTGTTGACGCGAGGTGGATGGGCTCGATGGATTTTGAGCGCGGCGGCGTCGTTCGTATTCTACCTCGCCGTAGGGGGCTTGACCTTGTTCGACGTCGTGACGGGCGCCTTCGTCGCCGCTCTCGTCGCCACCGTCACCTACCGGGTCACGTGGGCGTCTCGCCCGCGTCTCGTGAGCCTTCCTTCGATCGGACTCAGGCTGCTGGTCTTCCTGCCTTACCTCGGTTACGAGATAGCTAAGGCGAACTTGCAGATAGCCTACGTCGTCCTCCATCCACGTCTACCGATAGACCCCTGCGTCGAGAGGTTCGACGCCCTCGTCTACGGAGGCTTCCCGCTGTCGACGCTCGCAAACAGCATCACCCTGACCCCGGGAACGCTGACCCTGGACGCCGACGGTCGGACTCTCCACGTCCACGCGCTCACCAGGGGTAGCCGGGAGGGCTTGCTCGACGGATACCTCGAGAGAGCCGTTCGGTTCGTCTTCTACGGGAGGACGGCGATGGACGTGCCGACGCCCCGCGAACGCGGGGAAGGAGGCGAGGATGACTGACGTCGTGCTCGTCTACGCAGCCGCCGCCATCGCGGTCCTCGCGCTCGTCGTGCTCGGGAGGGCGGTGGCGGGGCCGACGATGCAGGACCGCGTCGTCGCAGTCAACGTCCTCGGGACGTCGACCGTCGTCATAATAAGCTTGCTCTCCGCGGGACTCGGGAGACCGAGCTACCTTGACATCGCGCTCGTGTACGCCCTGCTGAACTTCGTGCTCAGCATCGCCGTCGCGAAGTACACGATCCAGCGAGGTGAAGTCCTGTGAGGGACGTAGCCGTCGTCTTGCTCGCCGCGGGAGGTGTGTTCTTCGTAGCCGTAGGCGCTCTCGGCCTCGTCCGCCTCCCCGACGTCTACAGTCGGGCGCACGCCGCCGGCAAAGCCGAGACGCTCGGCGCGGGTCTGTCGCTCGCCGCCGTAGCGCTCGCGTTCGGCGAACCCGACCACGCGCTAAAGACCGGGATGTTGCTCGTCTTCCTGTATCTAACGGGGCCGACGGCGGCGCACGCGATAACCCGTGCGGCGTATCGGTCGGGAGTCGAACCCTGGACTTCGGACGAAGGAGGCGAGCGAAAGTGATACCGGTCGTCGAGGCGACGTTGCTCGTCGCCGTCGTCGTCTCCGCCGTCGCCGTCGCCCTCTTGCGCGACGTTCTTGCCGCGATAGCCGTGTTCGCGGTGTTCAGCCTGGCGCTCTCGGTCGTCTGGGTGGTACTCGGCGCGCCGGACGTCGCGCTCACGGAGGCCGCGGTCGGCGCCGGCGTCATGAGCTTCCTGTTGATAGTCACGCTCGCGCGGACGACGCGAGCGGAACCCCGGGGAGTCGTGGATAGACCGCGTCTCGCGCCGACCGCCGTCGCCCTAATCTTGCTCGTCGCTTTGACGTCGACCGTCCCGGCTCTGCCCGCGGTAGGCGACCCCGCGGCACCGGCTTTCGTCGAAGCCGTCGACGGGGTTTCGACGCCGTACGGACACTACGTCGAGAGCGCTTACGACGAGACGGGAGTCGAGAACGCCGTCACCGCGGTGCTCGTCTACTACAGGGGTTTCGACACCCTCGGGGAAGCCGTAGTCGTTTTCAGCGCTCTCGTCGGCGTCCTGCTCGTGCTCGGGAGGGACGAGTCACTATGAACGACGAATCCGTCCGGAGCTACACCGAGAGCCCGGTGGTGACCACGACGACGCGCGTGGTCGTGCCTTTCGCCTTGACCTACGGCGTCTACGTCGTCCTTCACGGCGCGGACTCGCCTGGCGGTGGGTTCCAGGGCGGAGCCATCGCGGCGTCGACGTTGATAATGGTGGCGTTCGGCTTCGGAGTCGAGCCCACCGCTCGGTGGCTGAACTTCGACTTCGCGCTCGCTCTCGCCGTCGTCGGCGTTCTCGGCTTCATGTTCGCGGCTCTCGCGAGCGTCGCGCTCGGGCACGCGGCGCTCGCGCTCGACGTGCTGCCGCTCGCGATGAAGTACGCAATCGAAGCCATAGAGATAGCTATCGGAGCAGTCGTGACCGGCGTCGTCACGTTGCTGTTCATGGTGATGGCGACGCCGAGGGAGGAGACGTGATAGAGCTACTGCTCGCGCGGTACTACTACGTCGCGTTCGCGTTGCTCGTGTCCATCGGCGTCTACGTGCTCGTCGACAGCCGCAACCTCGTTAAGAAGGTTATAGGCGTCAACGTCTTCCAGGTGTCCGTCTTCCTCCTGCTCGTCGCGGCGGCGTACCGCGACGGAGGCGGACCCGCTATACACGGCGAACCCGAGCCGTACGTCAACCCGCTGCCGCACGTCCTCATTCTCACGGCGATAGTCGTCGGCGTCTCGCTGACGGCGCTCGCTCTCGCGCTCGCGGTGCGCGTCTACGACGAGTACGGAACGCTCGACGAAGACCGGCTGAGCGAGGTGAGGTCGGATGACTGACGTAGTCCTGCCGTTGCTCGTCGCGTGCCCGCTCGTCGGCGCCGCGATAGCTCTAGTGGCAGGCAGGCTGTACCGGGGGCTCGACTGGTACGTCGGTTTCGTCGCTCTCGCCGTCGAAGCCGGTCTCGTCGTGGGCGCGACGCGCTCGTACCTGGCTTCCGGCCGTCTGTCGCACGAGGTCGGAGGCGTTCCTCCGGCGTACGGCATAGAGCTGGCGTTCGACGGGCTGTCTCTACCTGTGGCGGCGCTCGTCTCGGGAGTCGCGCTCTCCGTGCTGGTCTACACGCGGTACTCGGGTCCGCGGGGGCCGGCGTTCCACTCGGCCTACCTGTTGCTCGCCGGCGGATTGATGGGTGTTACGGTGACGGCCGACGCGTTCAACCTGTACGTCTTCATCGAGATAACCGGTCTCGCGGCTTACGCGCTGGTCGCCAGCCGGGGCGACGGAGCGAGCGCGTACGCGGCGCTCAAGTACCTCGTGGTCGGCACCGTGGGCGCGTCGCTCTACCTCGTCGGCGTCGCCTACGTATTCGTGGCGACGGGGACTTTGAACATGGCGTGGGCTTCCGAGAGGCTCTCCGAGGTGGGTTACACCGACCCCGTCGTCGTCGCGTCGTTCTGCTTCGTCGTCGTCGGCCTCGCTGTCAAGACGGCGCTCTACCCCTTGCACTCGTGGCAGCCGGACGCGTACTCCGCCGCGCCCGTCGCCGTGGCGGGCTACGTCGCCGCGCTTGTGTCGACTGTAGCGGCGTACGCGCTCGCCAGGGTTCTGTTCACGGTCTACACGCCCGAGTTCCTCTCGGCGGTGCCGCTCGCGTCGACCGCCGTCGTCTACCTCGCGTGCGTCAGCGTCGTCGCGGGCGCCACGCTCGCCGTCGTCCAGACGGACGTACGGAGGATGCTCGCGTACTCGTCGGTGTCTCAGTTCGGCATGGTGATAGCGGGCTTCGCCGTCGCGAACCCGACGGCGGCGTTCGGAGCCTTGATACATCTCGTGGGCCACGGCGTCGCGAAAGGCGGCGCGTTCCTCGGAGTCGGCTTGATGTCGTCCGACGGCGACGTCGACGGCCTCTCGGGGCTCGGCAGGACGTCCCCCGGTAGTTCGGCGGCGTTCACCGTCTTGCTCCTGACTTTGATAGGCGTGCCGCCGACCGTCGGCTTCGTCGGCAAGTGGTACATGGCGGTGGGCGCCTTCCAGGGCGACCGACCGGTGGTCGCCGTCGTCGTGGTCGTGAGCACGCTGTTGACGCTGGCGTACGCCGCCCGGCTGATAGACCGCATGTACTACGGCTCTCCTGCGACGGCGGCAGACGGCGGCCGTCGTTCGCCTGCTGTCGCCGTCGTCGCGCTCGCCGCCGCCGTCGCCGTCGCGCTCGGTCTGCTCGCAGGCGAGATGGAAGCCGCGCTCGCGCTAGAGGAGGTGCTCGGATGACGGAGGTCGAGTCGCTTCGACCGCTCGCGACGGTGCTCGTCTCCGCCGTCGCCGTGCCACTGATACTCGCGCTCCACCGGAATCCCGACTTCCGTGAAGCCGTCACTCTGGCGGCGGCGACGGCGAAGGTGGGCCTGGTCGGCAGCATGGTTCCCGGCGTGCTCTCGGGTGACGTCTACGTCTCCGACCTCGGGGGTCTCGTGGAGGGCGTCGAACTCGTGCTCCGTGCCGACGCCCTCGGTATGCTGTTCGCCGCGCTCGCTAGTTTGCTGTGGCTGTTCACGAGCGTCTACAGCGTGGGCTACATGCGCGGGCTCGACGAACCCCGTCAGGCCCGGTACTACGCGGCGTTCGCCGCCTCGTTGAGCGCGACGATGGGCGTGGCGTTCGCCTCCAACCTGCTCGTCTTGTTCGTGTTCTACGAGCTTCTCACGGTGGCTACGTACCCGCTCGTCGCCCACGACGAGACGGGCGAGGCGCGTGCCGCCGGAAGGAAGTACCTCGTGTACACGCTCGGCGGAGGAGTCGCCGTCCTGTTCGGCACCGTGTTAGTCTACAGCCTGACGGGGAGCGTGGAGTTCGCCGCGGGCGGCGTCTCCGGCTTGGGGGACGCCGACCCAGCGCTCGCGCGTCTCGCGTTCGCGCTCCTCGTCGGCGGCTTCGGCGTCAAAGCCGGCCTCATGCCATTGCACAGCTGGTTACCGGACGCCATGGTGGCTCCGACGCCCGTCAGCGGCTTGCTTCACGCCGTCGCCGTCGTGAAGTCCGGCGCGTTCGGCGTCGCGCGCACGGTGCTAGACGTCTACGGACCCGACGCCGTCGCGTCTCTCGGAGTCGGGCTTCCGCTCGCCGCAGTCGCGGCGTTCACGTTCCTCGCGGCGAGCGTCATCGCCCTCCGGAAAGACAACCTCAAGCGACGGCTAGCGTACTCCACCATCGCTCAGCTCTCGTACATCGTGCTCGGTCTCGCGTTGCTGTCGCCGGCGGCTCTCGTCGGCGGCCTGCTCCACGTTCCCGCTCACGCGTTCATGAAGCTCGCTCTGTTCTTCTGCGCCGGCGCGATACACGTCGAGACGCACACTGACGACATAAGCGAGATGGCGGGTATAGGCCGGAGGATGCCGCTGACGATGGCGGCGTTCGCCGTCGCGTCGCTCGGGATGGCGGGCATACCCCTGCTGTCGGGCTTCGTGAGCAAGTGGTACCTTCTCGTCGGTAGCTTCGACGCCGGCCAGCCCGTTTTCGCGCTCGCGCTCGCGGTCTCCGGCGTCCTCAACGTGGCGTACTTCTGGCCCGTCGTCCACCAGGCGTTCTTCGAGACGCAGGCGGAACACGACCCCAAGCCCTTGGTCGACGGACCCCGCGGTGGCTACTGGGCGACGAAGCCCGACGGCTACGTGCCGGAGGCCGACGGCGGAGGCTGGCGTCGCGCGGGGTGGACGGGCGGTGAGGCGTCGTGGTTCGTCTTGCTTCCCATCCTCCTGTCTGTGGCTGGAGCCGTCGTCCTCGGCGTCGTTCCCGGCGAAGCCGTCTACCTCGACCTGGTCGTCGAAGCCGTGCACGGCGTGACGGGGGTGGTTGTGTGACAGACCTGCTGTACCTGCTGCCGCCGTCGTCCGTCGTTCTCGCGGCCGCGGCGCTCGCGCTCGTGCTCGACCGCAGGAAGGCGCACGCAGTCGGTTTCGCCGCCGTCGCAGCCGTCGTACCGTGGTCGCTCGCCCTCCGCGCTCGACCGGGAAGCTACGTCGCTACTTCGTTCGCTTCGTTCGACGTCGTGTTGCTCGAAGTCGACGTCTACAGCGTCTTGATGGCCGTCCTGTTCGGTGGGTTCGGAGCCGCCGCAGTCGTGTACTCGGCGTCGTCGAACGCGTCGAACACGCAGCTTTCGGCTGCGCTCGCGTACGTCGGAGTCTCGCTCGGCGCCGTCTACAGCGGAGACTGGCTGAGCTTAGTGTTCCACTGGGAGCTGATGGCGGTGTTCAGCACGGTGCTCGTCTGGCTCTACGGCGGCAAAGCCGTGCGCGCCGGCTACAGGTACGCGTTGTTCCACGGCGTAGGCGGCAGCCTCCTGATGCTCGCGGTGACTCTCGCTTACGTCGACGCCGGGGGCTTCGCGTTCGACGTGCTGGAGTTCGAAGGCATCGCGGCGTTGCTCGCGGCGCTCGGAATCGGCGTCAACGTCGGCTTCGTCGGCCTCCACACCTGGCTTCCCGACACCTACCCGCGGCCGCACGTCGCCGCGAGCGTCTTCCTCTGCGCTTACACGACGAAGGCGGGCGTCTACGTCGCGTACCGGGCTTTCCCCGACGGCGACGTAGCGCTCGCTTACATGGGCGGCGCGATGGCGGTCTACGGAGTCGTGTTCGCGTTGCTCCAGAAGGACATGCGCCGTCTTCTGTCGTACCACATCCAGGCGCAGGTCGGCTACATGATAGCCGCCATCGGCCTCGGTGGCTCGCTCGCCGTCGCAGGCGGCTTCGCTCACGTCTTCAACCACGTTCTCTACAAGGGCTTGCTGTTCATGGCGGCCGGCGTCGTCGTCTACCGGACGGGAGAGAACAGCCTCAAGAAGGTCTCAGGCCTCCGGCACACGATGCCGGTTACGGCGCTCGCGTTCACCGTAGCGGCGCTGTCGATAGCCGCGTTCCCGGGGTTCAACGGCTTCGTGAGCAAAGGCATGATAGTCGACGCCGCCCACGAGTCAAGCCGGTACGTCGTCGGCGGCGAAGACGTGCTCTGGTGGCTGCTGATACTCGGCGGAGTCGGCACGTACATGTCGTTCGCGAAGTTCGAGGTGGAGGCGTTCCTCGGGAGCGAACCCAGCCACGACGAAGGAGACGCCAACCGGGGTCAGACGGCGGCGTTGCTCGGTCTCGCGGGCGCGTGCGTCGCCCTCGGCCTCGCTCCCGGCTTGTTGTTCGACCTCCTGCCGGGAGGCTGGGAGTCGCATCCGTTCAGCCGGGGACACCTCGTCGAGGGCCTGGGTATCGCCGCCGTCGGCGTCGCCGGATACGTCGCCGCTCGACCGCTTCTCGCTCGCGTCGAGCCACCGCGGGAGATGGGTTACGTCTACGAGGTCGTGGTGTTCGAAGCCAGTCGGGCGCTCGCCCGCGCTACGACGGCGGTGTACGCCGCCGTCGACGGCGTCGCGGTCGACCTGGCTACGCGTGCGGTCGAGGTGGCGCGGGAGCCCGGAGACGCCGTCGAGGGGGTTCTACCGTCGAGCGTCCGAGAGAGGTACGTCGAACGCCGGGCTTCGACTCCGGGTGACACGGGCCTGAGGCTCGGTATCGGCGAAGCCGTGGTCGTGACGTCGCTGTTGCTCGCGCTCGCGGTGATACTCCTGACGTAGCTACCGCCGGATCTGGTCGCGTAGGTCGCCGTACCTGGCGACGCGTTCGCTGTAGGCGTCGTGCTGGTGTATCGACTCCTCGTTCACCTGTTTCATCGAGACGACTGCGTCGTCCGACAGGTCGAGCGACGCTACGACCTCTCGCGCCATCTCGCGGACGACGTCCTCGACGAACTTGCTGTTACGGTGCATCTCCTGTACCATGTGGTGTTCGTCGGGGCGTTTCGCGAGATTGTATATCCGGCTGCTCATGCTGTCGCGGGCTATCTCCAGGAGGTCGTCTACGTCGACTTCGACGTCCTCGCCTTCGACCGAGAGGTACGAGCGAGACCTCTGGTTGTGGGCGGCTTGAGGGACGTCCGACAGGAAGTCGTCTACCTCGGAGTCCGAGAGGCCTAGTTCGTCGAGTTTCTCGGCGGCTTCGCCTTCCATCATGCCCTGTGCGCAGGGGCACGCCGTCGTACCCGTGACCTCGACGCCTATCGAGCGCCTGACGCCTTCGTCGGTGGCGACGGCGCTCGCGTGGACGACGGCGAAGCCCTGGGTGTCGAGGTCGGACGCCGGCGTTCGCTCGCGGTACATGTAGTCGGCCTCCATCTCTACCTCGGTGCGCGTGGTGTAGTCGTGTCGGCCGAGGAGGCGCTCGGCTATCTCGGCGCAGAGGTCCTCGACCCGGTAGACTGGCTCGCGCGTGAGGTCGTCGACCACCTCGTTGGTGACCTCCATGTTCCGGCTCATGTCGATGCCCTTGCGTTCGGCGGGGAGGTCGACGTAGACGTCGAACTCCGCCATGAAGACGAGCGGGCGGTCGTCCTCGCGTCCGACCTCGACGAGCTTCTGGACGCCGGTGACGCCGACGCGTTCGAGTCCGACTTCGACCTCCGGGCGTCCGGCCTGGACGTCTGGTAGCTGTGACGTGTTCACGCTCTCGCTTGGCTTCGCGGGGATTTAGACGTGACGTTCGGGGCCTTTCGACGGACGTCGAACGCCGATGTCGACCCATCGCGGCGCTTATAGGGTAAAGCCACCCCAAGAAGGTCGATGGAAGACGAACGCCACGACGTCGTCGTCGCGGGCGGAGGCACCGCGGGCTGCTTCGCCGCCGCCGAAGCCGCAAAACAGGGGCTCGATGTCGTGTTGCTCGAACGCAAGCCCGAGAGCGAAGCCGGACACATCGCGTGTGGAGACGCGCTCAAGGGCGCGTCGAGCCTGCCGGACAGCGTCGACACCGACCGCGTCGAAGACGAGTCGTTCACGAACACCGAGATACGCCGGGGTATCTTCGAGTACCCGTCGGGCGACGAAGTCGAGATACCGTTCCCGGAGACGGGCTGCGTGATGGACCGCCGGAGGTTCGGCGAAGTGCTCCTCGACGAAGCCGAGCGCGCGGGCGCCGACGTCAGGTACGACACCGTCGTGAACGACGTGCTGCAGAACGGCTCCGTCAGCGGAGTCCGCGCGGTGAGCGGGGGCGAAGCCGTGGAGATACACGCCGACGTCACCGTCGACGCCGCGGGCGCGCTCTCGGTGCTGCAGGACCACGCGGACCTCTCGGGCGCGTCGTACGACACGTCGGCGCGGTACACCCAGTACTGTTCGGCGTACCGCGAGATAATCGAGGTACCCGAGCCCGTCGACTACGAGGACGCCCTCGTGTTCAAGCCGACGGAGGAGCTGGGTTACCTCTGGTACTTCCCGAGGACGCCGACGACGATAAACGCCGGGCTGGGCTTCCAGATGAACGAGCCGCCGATGGAGCTCGTCGACGCGCTCAAGAGCGACCTGGAGCGCAGGCCGGAGTTCGAGGACGCCGAGGTCGTCGACAAGCTGGGTGCGGCGCTGCCGACCCGTCGGCCGTTCGACTCCGCCGTCGCGCCGGGTTTCGTGTCGGTGGGGGACGCCGCCGGTCACGTCAACCCCTGCACGGGCGGCGGGATCGCGGGCGCGGCGCACGCCGGCGCTTATGCGGCGCGCGCGGCCGTCGACGCCGTAGAGGAGGGCGACGCGGGCGAGGAAGTGCTCTGGCGGTACAACGTCGACGTCATGGAGGAGTTCGGCGGCAAGTTCGCGGCGATGGACCTCTACAACGTCTTCGGTACGGCGCACGAGCTAGACGAGCTAGTCGACCTCGTGAGCGCGATTCCGGGTCAGCAGCTGGTCGACGCGCTCGGTCGGGAGGGCACGGCGTCGATGCCGCTGTGGCTGAAGCTCAAGACGCTGTGGAAGGCTCGCGGGCACTGGAGCTTGCTGTACGAGCTATACCGGGTGCAGGAGCGCGCGGCGGAGATAAAGGACGTCTACGCCGACTACCCGGGTTCGCCGGAGGGCTTCGACGGCTGGCGTGAGCGTCGGGACTCCGTGGTCGACGAGGTGTACGAGCTGACGGGCGCGGACGCGAAGTACTGAGGGCGTCGGGTTTCGTCGGTGTCGGGCTGGTGGCGGGGTTCTCGGTGGGTTTGGTGTTCTGTCGGCCGTCGGTCGGTGTGGCCCGCGAGTCCCCGTATGTATCAATCTTGATAACGCCACACGTCGCCGTGGTGCACTTCAGTCTTTCGGTAGGCCCGCGCGGGGGTTCGGTGCTCCGGCCTCCGGGCGGCGTCTAGATGCGTCTCGCCGGCGTGTATTCCGTCGTCGGCCGCCCGTCATATTGTCACGATTTATATGTGGGTTCGGCGCTGTCGCTCCATAAGTCCATCTTACACGGGGATAAGCGGGTCTTACACGCTGAACTACCTAGGGTGTTTTTATAGGGTGGTTCCGAAGACCCGTGTACGTCGACGCGGTCGGTGGTGCTGGGACTCGGTCGGCCTTGCGCTCTCCGCCGGCGGCGGGGACGCGTGACAGACGGAACGAGCAACCGAAGACAGACGACACACGAGACAAAAACACACGAAACATGAAGCAGACACGCACACGCGAAGACGACGACGCGGTATCACCCGTGATAGGCGTCATCCTGATGGTCGCCATCACGGTGATACTCGCCGCCGTCATCGGCACGTTCGTAGTGGGACTCGGAGAAGACCCCGGACAGGCCCCGAGAGCCGGCGTTACGTTCGACTACGACGACGCCAGCGACAGCGTCACCGTCGAAGTCGTAGACGGCGGCAACGTCGACGCTCTCTACATAGACGTCGTAGGCCGCGACCTCGCCGACAGCAACATAACCAACGAAAGAGGCTTCAACGACACCGCCGAAGACGGCCGCGCCGTCAACCGCGAGCCAGACGGCGGCGACAGCGCCGTCATCGACGGCATCGACCCCGACGACGAAGTCCTCGTCATCGGAGAACTCGACAACGAAGAAACCGAGCTAAGCGGCTGGA
>JBKGYY010000004.1:0-32104 GCA_046545855.1 Halobacteriales archaeon
CGCCGTCGAGGTCCTCGACCTGTATCATGCAGATGACCTCGTTGTACTCGCCGACCGTCGAGTACGGGTAGCGCGCGACGAGAACGCCGCCCTGCGGCGACGCGCCGTACGTCTCGACGCCCTCGGGCAGCAGGCGGGTTACGTCACCCTCGATGTTGAACAGCGCGGCGACGGCCCGGCAGCCCTCGTACTCTATCGCGTACTCCGTCCCCGGCGTCCCCGGGGAGTACGACGCGCCGTACACCGAGGAGTCGAACGGCGGCGAGAAACCCTCCTCGTTTCCCTGTAGCACCATGGCTCGAAGCGTGTGAGCGCGGCGTAAAAAGGTATAGCCGGCGCGCGTTGGGGGTTTATCCGTCGACCACGTCGGCGAACGCCTCGAGGACGGCGTCGCGCGCCCTGCGGCCCTCGGTCGTCCAGTGTTCGGCGTAGTCGAGCATCGTGTCGAACACCGGGGGCTTGCATCCCGCCGCCCGGGGGTGGCCGCCTCCGTCTAGCAATCTAGCGACCTCGTGACACCGTTCGAAGCCGTCGCTCCCGCGGAGCGACGTCCCGCCTTCGGGCTTGACGACGACGACGGCGTCGGCGCCTTCTCCGCGCAAGGTCTCCGCGACTTCGTTCTGCGAACACCGGCCGTAGGTGTGCGCGACGTCGACGTCGCCGACCTCCGTCCGGCTGGCGCGTTCGACGGCGAGGTCTATCATCCGTCGTTTCTCCCGGCGTCGTTCGTCGAGGTACTCGCGGTACTCCTCGGTGGGCTCGGGACCCCGGCTGACGGCTTCGACGTAGTCGTCGGCGTCGAGGTAGACGCTGAGGTCGGCGAGGTCGTCCGAACGCGGGTCGTCGCGTATCCAGAGGTCGTGGTCCCGGGTGACCTCGACTAGCTCGACGAGGTGCGGGGGGAAGTCGTGTCCGCGCTCCTGCAGCACCCGGAGGGTGACGTCTGCCGAGCACTCTTCGTCGCTCTCTCCGACGACGAGTTCGACGCCGTGAGCTTCGACGTGTTCGGCGACTTCCTCCGGCCACCTGTGGTGGTCGAGCCAGGTTACCGTTTCCGCGCGCTCGGCTATGCCGTCGAGCGCCGCGAGGTCGTCTACGTCGTCGGGACAGAGGTCGACGACGTAGACGTCGGCTCCGTCCTCGAGGTGCTCTTCGACTAGAGCGAGCGAGTCTTCGAGTCGGTTGGGACTGGTGCCGACGTATCCGACGTCGTCGTGGGCGTGCCGGAGTAGTACGGCGGCTCCGAGTCCGTCTGCGTCGCCGTCGACGAGCGCGACGACGTCGCGGCCGGAGACCCTGTCCTCGTACTCCCTGCGTCGTTCTTCGCGGCGCACCGAGTCGGGTACGAAGAAGCCCGCTTTCGGCAGGAGAGAGCGTTGTTCGGCGGACAGGTGGTCGTCGTCGACGAGCCGGTCTTCCATCGAGTCTACGTCGTGCGCCGGGGTTTATAGCCCTCCCGGCTCCGCGTCGACCGTGCGCCGTCAGTCGCTCTCGTGGCAGAGGCCGCAGCCGTCGGCGACGGCCTCCTGGTCTATCGACGGCGGGTAGACGCCTGGGTCTATGACGAGGTCGGACTTCGGCCGTGCCATGCACGTGAGGACGTAGCGCTCGCGGTCGGCTGGGCTGAGGCCGCGTGCGCCGGGCTGTTCGACCTCTCCCTCGACGAGTCGGGCGATACACGCGAGGCACATGCCGACTCTGCACGAGTACTCCTGTGCGACTCCGTGCTGGATGCAGGCGTTGAGTATCGTCTGGTTCTCGGCGACGGTGACTTCCTCGTCGACGCCGAGCAGCTTCACCGTGTGTTCGGTCATCGTTGGCGGGTGGCGGCGTAGCTCTATATCTCTTTCGGGGAGTTCGGTCGACGTCCGTCGAATGGCTTTTCGCTCCCGTCCATGGCATGTCCACCCCCGTGCAGTCCTGCGGCCTCGAGCACCCGGCCCGAGCACCAGCCTTCCGTGAGGTACGTCTCGTACACCGGCAGACGTTCGACGAGCGTCGCACCCGCCTCACCGGCGACGTCCCGGAGACGCTCTATCGCGGGCCACGCGTAGTCCGGGTTGACGTGGTCGACGGTGACGGGCGAGACACCGCCGAGGTCCCCGACCCCGAGACGCACGAGGTCGGGGACGCGTGGCGTCAGGTTGGGTGGCACCTGTATCTCGACGTCGTCAGGCAGTATCGAACGCGCGAGACGGACGACCCGGGCGACTACGTCGAACGACGGCCGCTCGTAGTCCGAGCGCTCGTTCGAGACGACGTTCTGGATTATGACCTCCTGAACGTGGCCGTGACGACGGTGCACGTCGCGCAACGCGAGCAGCGACTCGACGCGGTCGCGCCACGTCTCGCCCAGGCCGACGAGCAAGCCAGTCGTGAACGGCACGTCGAGACGGCCGGCGTCGTCGAGGTGACGCAGCCTCCTCCACGGCGTCTTCGACTCGAACCCCCGGTGCGCGTCGACCTCCGCCGTCGTCTCGAGCATCAATCCCATCGAGGCGTTCACCTCCCGGAGGCGCTCTATCTCGTCGTGCTCCAGCAAGCCGGGGTTCGAGTGAGGCAGCAGGCCGCGGTCGAGCGCTCGCTCGCAGCACTCGAACAGGTAGTCGACCGCGGTCTCGTGACCTAGCTCGCGGAGTCCATCTCGTACCGAGGGGTAGACCTCGGGCCGCGTGCCGAACGAGAACAAGGCCTCGGTGCAACCGGCTTCGACGCCTCGTTCGAGCACTCCATCGACGTCCTCGGGCGACATCAACGTCGCTTCGTCGGCGCGGTCGTAGAACGCGCAGTAGTCGCAAGAGTTGACGCACGCCGTCGAAAGCGGCAGGAAGACGTTCCGGCAGAAGCTGACTTCGTCTACCTCGCGGTCGAACTCCAGCGGCCGGTCGACGCCTTCGAGATGGCGCGCGACCTCGCTGTCGTCGTGCTCCAGCAGGCGTTCGACGCGCTCGGGCGGTACTTCGTGCTCCACGGTCGAGGTTGAAGCCGTCGACCCAAGGTTTTACCGGTGGTCCACGTCTACCTACGTCGATGAAGCTCGTCGTCGCGATAACGGGAGCGAGCGGCGTCGACTACGGCGTCGCCTGCGTCCGGTTGCTCCGCGAAACCGACGTCGAATGCCACGTGACGGTCACAGAGGCCGGCCGACGGGTTCTCGCGGAGGAGAGCCAGTCGACGCTCGAGGACGTCCACGGCATGGCGGACGTCGTCCACCATCCCGGCGACGTCGGCGCGTCGGTCGCGTCGGGCTCTTTCGAGTTCGACGGCATGCTCGTCTGCCCGTGCTCGATGAAGACGCTCGGCTACGTGGCAAACGGCATCGCCGAAGGCCTCGTGCCCCGTGTCGCCGACGTCTGCCTCAAGGAACGCCGGCGTCTCGTTCTAGTGCCGCGCGAGAGCCCGGTGGCGCGCACCCACCTCGACAACATGCTGAAGGCTCACGACGCCGGCGCCGTCGTCTCCCCTGCGTCGCCTGGTTTCTACACCGAAGTCGACTCGCTGGAGACCGCCGTCGAGGTCTTCGCCGCGAAGCTTCTCGACGGCTTCGACGTCGAGGTGCCGGAGATGCAGAGGTGGGACGGCTGACGCCCTACTTCGGCTTCGCCTCCACGCGGCTCTCGCCGTCTACCACGAGTTCGAACCGCTCGGCGAGGTAACGGGCCGCGTAGCCGTCGCCGTGCAGGAGCACCTCGACGACGTCGGACGGCACGTCGAGGTCGACGGCGAGCCTGAAGCTGTCGACAGACTCGACCGAGAGCCCGGCTTCGCGTGCCCTCTCCCGGTGGTCCCGTACGCTCGCGCCGTGGAAGTCCACCTCGAAACCCGTCTCGCGGACGACGAAGCCGTTGGTGCCGCCGGCGAGGCCGGGAGCGAGAGCGACGTCGCTCTCCGCCGACGCGAGACGTTCGACGGCCTCGGGCGTGACGAGCGGTAGATCCGCGACGAGCACGCCCAGAGGAGGCTCCTCTCCGTCGAGCAGGCGGTTGACGGCGGACGTCAGCGGCTCTGGTGCGACGCGCACGTCGACGTCGTCTCGCTCTAGCTCGAGGGTCGACAGCACGACGGCGGAGTGTCCCGCGGCTTCGACGGCTTCGAGGACGTCGTCGAGCATCAGCCTTGCTAGCTCGCTGCGTTCGCGTCCGTCGAGCACCTCCGAGAGCCTCGTCTTGGGCTCTTCCGGCGAGTAAGGCACGTGGAACTCCATCCGTCAGCCTTCGAAGTAGTCGCGCCAGAGGCTGTTCTCGTACTTGTCCCCTCGGTCGCACGCCATCGTGACGACGACGGGTTCGTCGTCGTCCGAACGCTCGGCGACGCGCACCGCGGCCTCGAGGTTGGTTCCCGTCGACGTCCCCACGAGGAAGTCGCCGTCGACACGGAGGACGTCCTCCAGCACGTCGCCGTGCTGTCCGGCGTCGACCACCTCGGGGTCGTCCTCCCGGTAGCGCTCGCGTAGCTCTCGCGCTCGGTCGTAGCTGTCGTCGGTCGAGACGTACAGGACGTCGTCGGGCACCGAGCGGTCGTATATCTCGGGGACTATGTGGTCGCCCTCGCGCATGTACTTGAGGCCGTCGATGGCGTGTAGCTCGTCGTCTGGCTCGACTGCGTAGACGTCGACGTCTTTCGAGCGCTCCCGGAGGCCGCGTCCGCATCCCGTCACGGTGCCGCCGGTTCCGACTCCGGCGACGAACGCCGTCACCTCGCCGTCGGTCTGACTCCATATCTCCGCCGCGGTCGTCTCGACGTGCGCCCGGGGGTTGTTCGGGTTGGAGTACTGGTCGGGCATGTAGTACGAGTCGGGGTCGCTCTCGACTATCTCGTGGGCTCTCTCGATGACGGCGTCGTAGCCGTCGAGGGCGTCGGTGTACTCTATCTCGGCGCCCGTCTCGCGCACGGTGTCCTTCTTGCCCTGGCCGGCGTTGTCGGGCATGACGATGAGGACGTCGTAGCCCCTGTTCCTGGCTATCTTGGCTATCTCGCTGCCGGTGTTGCCGCTCGTCGGCTCTATCACCGTCCTGTCGCGCGTGAGGTCTCCCGAGCGCTCTGCGGAGTCTATCATGTAGAGCGCCGGCCTGCTCTTGACGGAGCCGCCTCCGTAGGGAGTCGAATGGAGGTTGAACCACTCGACCTTGGCGTAAATGCGCGCTCCCGCGGGCTCGCCGACTCCGTCGAACCTGACGAGGGGCGTCTCGCCTATCTCGCCCTCGTCTATCGGCATCGCCATGTGTCGGGGGATGCGACCCCCTTACTAAACAGTTGTCCGATTCGCCCGCATCCGACGGCGGCGAGCCAGGCGCAAGCTTCTAAACCGAGGCGCGCGAACGCCGGGCATGAAGAACATCGACGAGCTCATCGACAGCGCCCGGGAGCTCAAGGGCCGCGGCCTCAACAGCGGCGAGATAGCCGACGAGCTCAACGTCAGCCGCGAGACCGCGAACTGGCTGCTCACGCGCTCTGACGACGAAGCCGAGTCCCCGCCGTCGGACATACATCTCGACTGGTCGTCTCTCGGCAGGAGCAGCTACAGGCTGTCGCTCGCCGCGAGCGCGCTCACCGACCTGCTGCGCGACGAACTCGTCGAGCCACCCGAGGTCGTGGTCGGCATCGTGAAAGCCGGGATGCCGCTCGCGACTCTCGTGGCGCAGGAGTTCGACGCCTCGCTCGCGGAGTACACTCCCCGGAAGCAGAAGTGGAGCGGCGACGACTACGACGACCTCAGCGGGAGCTTCAGCCGTAACTTCGGCGCCGTCGAAGGCCGCCGGTGCGTCGTAGTCGACGACGTCGTGACCAGCGGGAGGACGATGTCGGAGGCCGTGCGGTTCGTCGACGAACGCGAAGGCGAACCCGTGGGCGCCGCGGTGCTCGTCAACAAGTCCGGCGAGGACTCGATAGACGGCGTCCGCGTTCGGTCTCTCCTCCGGGTGTTCAGGGTCGAGTGATGGAGGGCGTCGAGGCGACGTACGGCGACCGGCTGTCGACGGGCTGCACCTCGCTCGACCGGCTGCTCGGCGGCGGCTTCGCCCGGCGTTCGGTCTCCCAGCTCTACGGTGCGCCGGGAACGGGGAAGACCAACGTCTGCCTCCAGACGGCGGTGGAAGCCGCCGAGAGCGGAGGCGAAGCAGTCTACGTCGACACCGAGGGCCTGTCGGCCGAGCGCCTGCGTCAGGTCGGCTCGGAGGAGGCTGCGGCGCGGATACGCGTGAAGGAGGTGTTCGACTTCGACATGCAGGAGCAGGCGGTGAGCGACGTAGAGACCGTCGCCGCCGACGCCGACCTCGTCGTGCTCGACTCCGCCACCGGGCTGTACCGCGCGGAACGCGACGACGGCGACGACACGCCGCTCACGAGGCTCACCCGGCAGGTCGTCCACCTGACGTCGCTCGCCAGGCGACACGACGTCGCCGTGGTGCTGACGAACCAGGTGTACACGGAGCCGGAGACGGAGACGTACGAGTCGCTCGGCGGCAACGCGATGGAGCACTGGTCGCAGGCTATCGTCCGGCTCGAACGCCTCGACGGCGGCCGCAGGCGGGCGACGCTCGACAAACACCCGTTTCGTCCGACGGGTGAATCCGCGGAGTTCGAGATAACCGGCGACGGAGTAGAGTGAAGCTATCGGTGCCGATACGAAGTCGCAGTCTCCGGGGCGCGCGGCAGTCTCCGTCCTAGATGTAACCGCAGAACAAAACTGACATTAGCCGGGTGCGAGAAGCCAGGGTAAGCAGACCAAATGATAGTAACGATGACGCTGGAGCTGAGCGACGAACCCGGTCAGCTCCTGAAGTCGCTCGAACCCGTCGCCGGCCACGGCGGAAACATAGTCAGCATAACCCATCAGCGCGGCAAGGAGACGCCGCGGGGTACGCTGCCCGTCGAGGTGACTTTCGAGATAGTCGAGGAACGACTCGAGGACGTCCTCGACGACCTGAGGGAGATGGGCATCCGGGTGTCGAAGTTCGGGGAGGAGCGCTTCCACGAGTCGATAACGCTCGTGCTCGTCGGACACATCGTCGAGGGCGACGTCACCGACACCATCCAGCGTGTCGAGGAGGAGGGCGTCAAGGTCGTCGACTTCTCTCTCGCTATGCCCGACGACGTCGAAGACACGTCGAGCGCCCGGATGACGGTGAACGCGACGTGCGAGGACAAGATAGACTCCGCTATGGCGTCGATAGACGAGATATGCGAAGACAAAGACCTCGTGAAGGTCGAACCCATAGGGGTGTAGAAGATGGAGAGACCAAGGGTGGCGTTGGTGGGCTTCGGCGCGGTCGGCATGGGCTTCGCCGAAGCCGTCTCCGACGACCCGCCCGTCGAAGTCGAAATCGTGCTCGCCGCAGACTCGTCGTCGGTCGCGGTCGACTCCGACGGACTCGACCCGCAGGCGCTGCTCGAACGCAAGCGCGAGACCGGCTCCGTCGGCGACGGCGAGTGGAGTCCCGACGTGCTCGGCGACGTCGACTACGACGTGCTCGTCGAAGCCAGTCCGACGACGCTCGGCGACGCCGAGCCCGCGTTCACTCACTTCGAGCGCGCGATCGAGAGCGGCTCTCACGTCGTCACCTGCAACAAGGGACCGGTGTCGATGCGGTACGGCGAGGTCATGGAGCTCGCGCGCGAAGCCGGCGTCGAGGTGCGTCTCGAGGGCGCCGTCGGCGGAGCGATGCCCGTCGTCAACACCGTGACCGAGTCGCTCGCGGGCGACACCGTGACGGCGGCTCGCGGGATACTCAACGGCACGTGTAACTTCATCCTCACGCGGATGCTCGAGGAGGGCTTGACGTACGAGCACGTCCTGAGCGAGGCCCAGGACATGGGTATCGCGGAGAGCGACCCGACGTTCGACGTCGAGGGAATCGACACCGCGCTGAAGTGCGTCATCCTGTCGAACGTGCTTTTCGACGGCGACCGGACGCTCGACGACGTCGAGGTCGAAGGCATAACCGAGATGACGCCCGACGCCCTCCGTCTCGCACGCGACAGCGACAACCTCGTGAAGCTCGTCGGCGAGGTGCGCGAGGACCACTTGAGCGTCGCACCCCGGCTGGTGTCCCGCGGTGGCTCGCTCGACGTCAGCGGCACGCTCAACGTCGTCTCGTTCGACTGCGAGCTAGCCGGCGAGGTCACCGTCGTAGGCCGCGGAGCCGGGAGTCTCGAGACGGCGAGCGCCCTCGTGAGCGACGTCGCGGCCATCGCGAGGGCCGAGTGATGGAACTCGACGTCGACCTGTCGGGCGTCGACGTAGACGCCGTCGAAGACGGCTTGACGGAGGACGACCGCCTCCGCGTGGACGAAGACCTACAGGAGGTCGCCGCGTGGTTCGATGACGAGCGACCGGCTTTCGCCCGGCTTCCCGAGGACGTCGACGTAGACGGAGTCCAGGAGGTCGCCGGCGAACTACGCGAGGAGTTCGACTCGTACGTCAACGTCGGCATCGGCGGCAGCAGCCTCGGTGGAGCGACGCTCTGTGACGCGCTCGCGCCCGACTCCGACGTCTACTTCGTGGACAACGCCGACCCCGACTTGCTAGACGACGTGCTCTCGGCCGTCGACCTCGACAGAACCGTCTTCGCCGCGGTGTCGAAGAGCGGTTCGACGGCGGAGACGTTAGCGAACTACCGCGTCGTACGGGACGTCCTCGAGAGCGAGGGCTTCGACGCGAGCGACCGGTTCGTCGCCATCACGGACTCCGACGCCTTCGACGCCCGGTGGACCGTAGAGTTCCCGGACGTGCCGGGCCGGTACTCCGCGCTCTCCGTCGTCGGACTCCTGCCGGCGGCGTTCGCGGGAGTCGACGTCGAAGCCGTCGTCGAAGGCGGTCGACGTGCGGCAGAGCGATGCCGGCGTCCGTCGCTCGACGACAACCCGGGTTTCGCCGTCGGCGCCGTGAGCCACGTCCTCCGGGAGCGCGGCTACGACGTCTCCGTTATGATGCCTTACTCCGAACGCCTCGAGCGGTTCGCCGAGTGGTACGCCCAGCTATGGTCGGAGTCGCTCGGTAAACGACGCGACGGCGTTGGGTACGGTCAGACACCCGTGCGAGCGCTGGGTACGACGGACCAGCACTCGTTGTTACAGCTTCTCGTCGACGGACCGCGCGACAAGCTGGTGACGTTCGTCGACCGCCCTCCGTCTCGCGACTACGACGTGCCGGGGGACGACTACCTCGGTGGGACGTCTCTCGACGGCCTCCGGCGCGCAGAGCTAGAGGCTACGCGGCGGTCGCTCGCCGAGAACGACGTGCCGACGCTGTCGGTCGAGGTCGACGGCACGCCGGAGTCGACGGGCGGTCTGCTCTACGTCTACGAGGTCGCAGTCGTGACCGCCGCGCGTCTCGCCGGAGTCAACCCGTTCGACCAGCCGGGCGTCGAGGACGGCAAACGGTACGCTCGCGAGCTTCTCGAGCGCGGAGGCGTCGGGACCCGATAGCGCCCGGGATGCGTGGACTTCTTCTTTCGCCGCAGGGTGTCTTATCCGCAATCTGGGAACCAGTAACAAGCTTCAAGGTTCGTCCCCGTCAAGTTCGGGTACATGAACGTCGAAGAGGTCGTATCCACGGAGTACGAGGTCTTCGAGCCCGACGCCCGGGTGTCGAAGCTCAAGGGTTACTTCCAGGACACGCACGACAAAGCGGTTCTCGTCGTCGGCGACGACGGCTACGAAGGAGTCGTCACGCGTCGCCAGCTGATTTCGTCTCACTTCCAGCCGGGCGCGAAGCTACGGTCGATAGCCGTCCATCCACCTAAGACCAACCGGCACGAGGACGTCCGCGAGGTCGCGCGCTTGATGGTCGAGACCGACTCGAAGGTCGTCCCGGTGTTCGAGGGCGACGGCCTCTATGGAGTCGTCACCGCCGACGACCTGCTCGCTCACGTGAACTCTCATCTCGAGGTGCTAGACGTCGAAGACGTCTACACGTCCCAGCTGGTGTCGGTCGACACCGAAACGTCCGTCGGAGCCGTCATAAACCGGTTCCGTGAGCACGGTATCTCGCGCGTACCTGTCTTCGAACACGACGACCTCGTGGGCATCGTGACGCTCTACGACCTCCTGGGTTTCAGCGTCCGCGACGAAGACCCCGGCAAGGGCGGCGGCGGAATAGGGGACGGCACCGGCGACGGAAGCGGCGACCACGGTGGCTTCGGCCCGCGTCACGGCGACGTCGACAGGATGCTCGACATCCCGGCGGAGGACGTCATGAACTCACCGGTGTTGACCGTGGAGCCGGAAGCCGACCTCGACGAAGCCGTGAGCACGATGCTCGAAAACGACTACTCGTGTCTCGTCGTCGAGGACGGCGACTCCGCGGTCGGCGTGATAACCAAGACCGACGTCCTCCGGTCTCTCACGTGGGAGGAGGAAGACGGCGGCTTGAACGTACAGGTGACGAACGCCGACCTCCTCGGCACGGTTTCGCGTGAGGAGGTGTCGGAGATGGTGACCGACGTCACCGACAAGTACGCCGAGATGCAGGTGCTCCACGCTCACCTTCACCTCAAGCGCCACAAAGAACAGCTACGCGGCAACAACCTCATTCACTCGCGCCTGTCGGTTTACACCAACAAGGGTCAGTTCCTGGCGACCGGCGAGGGATACGGAACCCGGCACAGCATAAAGCTCGCTCGCGACCGCCTGGAACGCAAGATACTCGAGGAGAAAGGCGTCAAGCGCTCGGACCGCGACGCCGAACGCCTGTTCAAGGAGATAGGCTTCTAGCCGTCCCGGTCTCTCTGCTTCGTATCTAAGACGCCAGAAGTACGGCGCCTATCCAGACGGATACCACGACGGCCGCCGCGAGCGCGTACGCGACCTTCTCGGGCGAGTCGACGGGCGAGTCGGCGTCGGCGGGTATCACGTCACCTATCATGGGAGTGAGTCCGACGCCGTCGTTTAAAGTAGCTTCGTAACTGTGCCGACGCCCTTGCTCTTGCCTTCACGGAAGACGAAACGCTGGCCCTCGCGGACGGCGTACGGACGGAACTTGAAACGCGCTCTCACGACGTCTGTCTCGCCAGGCAGCACGGTGCCGCTCTCCGGCTCGAAGACCACGGCTTCGGAAACCGTCTCCATGTGGACGACTGGCTCGTAGCCCTCCCGGATGCGCGTCGGATGGTTGAGCACCATTACCTCGGCCTCGAACTCCCTGACCGCAGGAGGCTCCTCGGAAGACAGCACCATGCCGCGTTCGACGTCGTCGCCGTCGACGCCCTTGAGCGCTATACCGACTATGTTACCCGTCTCCGCGCGGTCGACGCGGTGGTAGTGCATCTCTATCGACCTCGCTTCGACCTCGCGGTAGCCGCCGTCGTGGTACGGCCCGAGGTAGACGGTGTCGCCTGCTTCGATAGAACCCGACTTCACGGTGCCGCTCGCGACGGCGCCGACACCCGTCACCTGGTAGGTTCGGTCGACGTAGAGCTCGAAGGGGTCTTCGGGGCTGTCCTGGGTCTTCGGGAGGCGACGGAAGAACTCGTCGAGGACGTCGTATCCCTCTAGCGTGACGGCGCTCGTCCGCACGACGGGTACGACGACTCCTTCGGGCAGGCGTTCGACGGCGGAGTCGACGCCGTGTGAGTCGACGCGGTGAGGTATCCTGCCGACGGACTTCAGTAGCTCGGACACCTCTCGTTCGACCTCGCGCACGCGTTCGTCGGATACGACGTCGGTCTTGGTCACGGCTACGATACACGGCAGGTCGGTGGCGAACAGTATACCCAGGTGCTCTCGTGTCACCCTCGTGGGTCCGTCGTCCGCCGCCACGGTCACGAGGCCGTAGTCGAGCTTCTGGCCGACTATGCCGCGTATCGTGGTCTTGAGCCAGGGCTCGTGTCCCACTGTGTCGACGAAAGACACCAGGCGGTCGGCGTCGCGGACCACGTCGCTCTTCTCTCTCTTCGAAAGAGGGTTGTCGGTGCGTATGACTGCGTCTCCGTCGAAGCCGTAGACTCCGTACGAGATGTCGGCGCTCAAGCCGCGTTCGACCTCGTGAGGCTGGACGTCGAGGTAAGTGCGCGTCCCTCCGTCGCCGTCGTCGGGTTCACCCGTCACGAGCGCTCCCACGAGCGTCGACTTGCCGTGGTCTACGTGGCCCGCGGTGCCGACTACGAGGTGCTCGACCTCTCCGTACGAGTCGGAGACGGTGACGACGCCGACGCTGCCTCCGTCGACGTCGTAGCGTTCCACGTCGGCTATCGCGACGTCGGCTTCGCCGGCGACGGCGCCGAGCACCGACAGCGTCTCCTCGAACGCGTCGTCGTCGACGCCTACGAGGCCGCCGTCGTCCGAGACGCCCACGACGTAGACTCCGACGCCGTTGCCCGTGAGCACGCGGTGACGCATCTGGGCTGCGAGCGACTCCAGCCTGCCGCGGTCGAGATGTGTCTCTCGTTCGAGCCTCTCCTTGAACTCTATGTTGTCTCTCTCGCCTCCCTCGACGAGCTCGACGAGCTCTGCGGGCGGCATCAAACGACTGCCTCCGTCGGTCCCGTTCTCGCGGGCCCCATTGGGTTACCGGGGTTTGGCGGCGTGTCGACTAAAAGCTTCGCCCCCGGTCACTCCTCTAAAACCTCCTCTCGCGCCTGCTCGACGGCGTCGTCGTAAGCTCGCCGGCGTTCGTTTAGCTCCTGCTGTAGCTCCCTGAGGTCGGCGAGCAGGCCGAGGCCGACGCGCTCGGGGAGTTCGACTTCGCCCGTCAGCCCCCACTCGTTCGCGGGCAGAGTGAGCACGCCTTCCTCGAAGTCGTACGTCGGCGCGTACCCGACGGCGGCGTCGGAATCGACGTGTATCTCGGCGACGCCGTTGTGGGGTTCGACGTGTAGCTCGACTTCGCCGGCGCGTTCGTCGTCAACGACGTAGGCATCGTACTCCGAGGGCTCGGGGACGTCGGAGGACTCGAGTATCTCCCGGGCTCTCAGGTAGACCTGTCTCTCGTCGTCTACCTTCTCACGGTCTTCGTCGTCGAGCGACGCGAGTATCTCTCGCTCGCGTGCTTCGACGTCTTCGGCGAGCGATTCGGCGACGTCCGGAGGTAGTTCGACGTAACGCGCTTCGGCTTCTCCGACGACGTACGCCTTGAAGTTGAGTATCAGTCTGTCTCCCGAGAGACGGCCGTGCTCTCCTTCGCTTCCGTCGCCGCGCCACCGTACGAACGCGTTGTTGCCGTCGACGTGTGCCTCTGCCTCGTACTCCGCGTCTCCGGAAGTGAAGCGGTAGTCGTACTCTACCTCGGGGGAGTCCTCGGGTTCCACGGTCACTCTCGGGTCCTACGTCTCGCTCGAACAAAAACCTTGCATCCCGTTGGCGGTCGCTCTGTATCGTGCTATACGCCGCCCGGAGACAGGCCGTCACTCGTGCGTCTGACGTAGGTTTATGGTTTCAGGGTGGATATCGCCAGCTATGCAGGCTCTCGACGCAGAGGTCACGAAGCTAAAGCGGATGATCGAGGAGGAGCCCGACGAAGACCGGATGCTGTTGCTCGCCGAGAAGATCAAGTCCGACCACACGACGGTACAGCGCGCTCTCGAACACGCCGAGATATCCGAGAGGGACAGGAAGAAGCTCCTGAGGCTCGCTCGCGAGGTCTGAGTCGGGCGACGTCTAACGGCCCCCAGGCCGGCCGACGCTCGAGAGCCACGTCCTCCTGACACGGAAGCTCTTTGCGAAGGAGACCAAGGCCGGACTGACGTCTCCGTCGTCCGGTCGGACTACCTCTTTTTCCAGTAGTAGGCTCCGCCGCCGAGCAAGATCACGATGGCGACGAGCGCCCAGGGCACGCCGGCTTCCGCGGGGGTGACGTCGACGGGTTCGCGGTACGTGTCGGTTACCTTTGTGTCGTTGCGTTCGTCGTCGTACCGGAAGTCGAAGCTGACGCCGTAGGTCTTCGTTTGCGCGCCGCCTGACGCGCTGAGGTCGAAGACCACCGTCTCGGTCTCCCCGGGCTCTATCTCGGAGATGAACGCCTCGTCGTCGGCGCTGTCGAGCGGGCTGTCGGTGAACATCTTCGCCTGTACGTCGGTGTAGGTGTGGGGGTCGGTGTTCGTGACTTCCACTTCGACTTCGTCGGACTCGCCGGCGGCGACCGACATGTTGCTGTCCAGCTCGAACTCGTCGCGTTCTCCGGCGACGTCGTAGTCGAAGACGACGTCTTGCTCGCGGGTGTCGTCGAACTCGTTGCGGTAGCGCACGTTCATCGTCGACTGCTTGGGTGCCTCCTCGGCCTCGCTGCTCACGCTCACTCGGTAGCTGAAGTCGCGGGTTTCGCCTGCCTCGAAGTCTCCGAGCGAGTACTCGGTCTCGCGGGGGTCTACGTTGCCGTCGCTCGGCTGGAAGACGAGGACGGCGTCGTCGACGGACGAGGGTCCTTCGTTCGTCACGGTTCCCTCTATCGTGCCTTCGTCGCCGACTTCGAGCGTGCTCTCGACGTCGGAGACGGTGAAGTTCTGTTCGCCTTCGACGTCGACGGACGTCCGCATCGGTCTCGACCGACGTACGACGCCGCCGTCGTTCTCGTGAGCCACCTCGACGTCGACGCCGTAGCCTCCGGCGGTGGCGCTCGACGTCGCTCCGGTCCTGACGGACACCTCGCGTGTCTCGTCGGGCTCGATGTCGTCGACCGAGACCGTGCGGCTGGAGCCGGGGTCGTCCGGCGAGCCGAAGTAGACGTCGTCTGTCGTCGTCGTGAACGTTACGCGGGGGTCGTGGGCCGTCCTCGTGCCGGTGTTCTCCAGGTCGACGTGTAGCCGACCGTCGTCTCCCGCCTGGACGCCCTCGGTGCTCGAGTCCACGACGCGGTAGTGGGCGTCGTCCTCGACGACGACGGTGACTGTCTCTCGTTCGGTCTTGCTCGAGTCCGTGTACCGAGGGTAGCCGCGGAAGTACGTGGCACGTCGGGTGTAGTCGTAGCTTATCTCGACGGGAACGTCGTAGGTCCCCGGCCGTATGTCTTCGTCGAGCTCTATCTGGAAGCTTATGGGTTCGGCGCTGCCTTCGGGCACGCTGCCCGCGACGACGGCTCCGCTGTGGACGCTTATGTCGTCGTGGAGCCGGCGTTCTTCGACCTCGAACCGGGTGTTCCGGGCGGTCTGAACGCGCTGTCGGAGCTCCTCGGGCCCGCTTCCCCAGACGTGGCCGTTGTTGGACGGAGTTATCGTTAGCTCGGCGGCTTCGCCTGGCTCGAACCGGTTGTCGCTGGCGCCGAGTTCGAACTCTGGTTCGCCTTGGACGACTGGGTCGGGTCCGACGTCGGCGTCCTGTGCGCCGACGGCGCCTACGGCGAGCGGTGCGAGTACGAGGAGGCCGGCGAGGAACCCGATGTATCTCATCGAACGCCTGTCAGTAGCCCGAGAACAACAAAAAAGCTTTTCATAGTTCTCCGCGCGCGAGACCGAAGGCGCGGAACCCCCGCGCGAACCCAGCACGGCCCCGCGCGACTCTCACGCGACGTAGTCGGCGACGTCGCCCGAGATCACCTCGTCACAGTAGCCACACCTGACCTCGCCGTCACCCTCGACCACGAACCTCGTCTCGACCGGTTCGTCTGTGTTCGTGATACAGCTCGGGTTCGGGCAGACTAGCACGCCGCGAATCTCCTCGGGCATCGACACCGAGTACTTCTCGGTGACGTCGTACTCCCTGACGACGTTCACGGTCGCCAGCGGAGCGATGAGAGCGATCAAGTCCGCCTCCCTCGAACCTATCTCCCGGCCCTCTATCTTGACGACGTCCTTCGCATCCATCCTCTCGCTCGAGACGTTCATGGCGACGCTGACGACGGAGCGCGTGCCGGAGTCGACGCCGAGCACCCTGAGGACGTCTAGAGCCCTCCCCCTCGTGATGTGGTCGACGACCGTGCCGTCCCGAATCGGTCGGATGCGAAGCTCCTCCATCACGAACCCCCCATCACCATGTCGAGTATAGCCATCCGAACCGGGACGCCGTTGTGAGCCTGCCTGAAGTAGAGCGCTCGCTCGCCGCCGTCAAGCTCCGGAGACACCTCGTCGACACGAGGCAACGGATGCATCACCGCCACGTCGGAGTCACCGAGCACTTCAGCGTCGACGCTGTACGAGTGAGCCACGCGCTCGTACTCGCGTTCGTCGGCGAACCTCTCGCGCTGTATCCGCGTTACGTAGAGCACGTCGACCGAGCCGACGACCGACTCGACGTCGTCCATCTCCCTGACCTCGACCCCCCTGCGCCGCAGCTCCAGCCGGACGTTCTCCGGCAACCGAAGCTCGTCCGGCGACACGAAACACAGGCTCGCCCCGAACTCCGCGAGAGCGAGCGCGAGCGAATGCACCGTGCGGCCGTACTTGAGGTCGCCGACTATCGCGACCTCGAGGTCGCCGAGGTCGCCCTCGACCTCCTCGCGCATAGTGTAGAGGTCGAGCAACGTCTGCGTCGGATGCTGGCCCGCGCCGTCGCCGGCGTTTATCACGGGCACGTCGACGAACTCCGTCGCCAGACGCGCGGCCCCCTCCCTGGGATGACGGAGGACGATGGCGTCGGCGTATCCCTCGACCACCCGGACGGTGTCCGCGAGAGACTCGCCTTTCTTGACGCTGCTGCTCTCCACGGAGCCGAGGTCGACGATGTCTCCCCCGAGGCGTTTCATCGCGCTCGCGAAGCTCATGCGCGTCCGCGTCGACGGCTCGAAGAAAAGCAACGCCAGGATACGTCCGGACAGGGCGTCCGACGCCTCCACCTCCCTCGCCCTGTCGAGGACGTCCACCATCTCCGCCCTCGACATCTCCCTCGTGGTCACTATGTCCATCGCCGGAAGATACAGGTCGCGTCGCTAAAACCTATCGACGGCGGCCGACGTCTAGTACGACAGAAGGTCGCGAATCGCCTTCTCGGGGTCGTCGGCCTTCACGACGCCGCTAGCGACGAGAACGCCTTCGGCGCCGAGTTCGAGCGCGGCGCCGACGTCGTCGCCCGACGTGATGCCGGCGCCGCATAGCACGGGTACGTCTCCGACGCCTTCGACGCGTTCGACGGCGTCGCGCACCACGTCGGGGTCGGCCTTCGAAACCGGCGTACCCGTGCCGATCAACTCCGGGGGCTCGACGGCGACGTAGTCGGGCTCTAGCTCGGCGGCCGCCGCCACCTGACGGGCGTCGTTGGCGCAGACCACCGACGTCATTCCCGCGCGGTCGAGAGCCCGGACGCCACCGTCGACGTCCGCGAGACGCAGCCTGCGTTCAGAGTGGTTGAGCAGCGAGCCTGTCGCGCCCGAAGCAGCCGCGGCTTCCGGTAGCACCGCGCCGGTGTTGCTACCGTACGAGACTCCGTCGACGTGCTGCGCGAGCGCCTCGACGTGCCGCGATACACGGTGTAGGTCGGCGGCCTGCGCCGCGACGGCTACGCGTGCGTCGGCGTCCTCAGCGACGCGGCCCGCGGCTCGCGCTATCTCCTCGGCGGCTTCGCCCGTGCCGTCGGCGTAGGTCTTGAGGTTTACGACGAGGTACATCGCCTAGTCCTTCCTCTCGATGACGTCGCCGAGCGTGAAGCCCTCGGACGCCGAGTCCGACTCCCAGTCGTCCGCCGAAACCTCCTCCGTCAGAGAGACGTCGAGCGCTCGCTCTAGCTTAGAACGCACCTCCTCGTCCGGACGCATGTCGCCCGCCTCTATCTTGCGTATGAGGCTCTGTTTCTCGTTCAGCCGGTCGCTAAGCTCCTCCTGCGTCAAACCCATACTCTCGCGGGCGTCACGCACCCTGGAGTCGTAGTCAGCCGCCAGCGTACCTATCTCCTCGAACGGGTCGCGTCGCCGTCCGCCCGAACCGCTCGAGCGCTTCGAACTCGACGTCGAGCGCGTCTTTCGTCCGCCTTCCGAGCCGGAGTCCGACTCCGTCTCCGCAGACGGCTGTTCCTCGTGGAGCACCTCGCCGAACGACTCGCAGTCGGCGCAGACCTCGAGCTTCGAGCCCTCTATCTGGACCACCCGCAGGCTGTCCGTCTCCTTGCCGCACATCTCGCACTGCATGTCCGGAACTACGTCGCCGGACGTCTATAAATCCCATCGACGTGACCGCGGTCCGACGGCTCTCCGGCGCGAGGAAGAAGAACTAGCTCCGGGCGGGACTACCGCGTTATCTTCTCGCGGCTTATGCCCACGCCACGGGGCGTGATGATGAGCTGGCTGTCGCCCTTCTGGACTATGTCGCCTCCGACCTCCTGCGTCACCCTGCGGAACTCCTCCATGACGTTCTGGAACCGGCGTTCGCTGTTCCGGAAGTGGCTGACGTCCGCGAGAACTATCTCGCCGTCGTAGACCAGGTCCTTGACGTCCATGACGCCCTCCTGACCCGTCAGCTCGGCGATGTGGATGTTCTTCGCGGCTTCCGGCCGACCCATCTCGTCCTCGTACTGCCGGATGTCTATCTCCTCGTACTCGTTGATGTTCCTCTGTTGCTCCTGCCCCAGGAGCTTGTTCACGAGGCTCATATGGATAGGGAGAGAGCAGACTTCCTTAACTCTTCGTCAGACGTTCGTCTTGCATCGTGCGGTTTTAGCGTTCGACCAGTCCGGACTCCAGGCCTCAGCCCTCGAACTCCCATAGCTCGTCGCCGACGTGGTGCAACGTCTCGACGACCCGGCCGCCGTCACCCAGCATGTCTTCGGCGTCCGTGAGCGCCCGGCCGACCGCGAGCGCCTTGCCGTGGTTCTCCTCGACGACGACCACGAGGTCGTCTTCCTCGATGTCTTCCGAGACGTCCGTGATGCCCGGCCGCATGACGTCGGCTCCGTTCGTCACGAACTCGACGGCTCCGGCGTCGACGGTCACGAGACCGCTCTCGGGCTGTAGCTCGAGCGCTCCCTGGACCGTGACGAAAGCTTCGCCGTCGAACCGCGCGACCAACGGACGGCCGTCGACGAGCAGGACGTCGAAGTCGCCGTCCACCTCTATCTCCTCTATCGTGCCGTCGACGTCGACGCCCAGGCGCTCGCGTATGGCGTCGCGCACGCCGTCGGCCTCGTCCTCCCGTAGATGGTGTCTGCTGGTTATCTCCATGGCGGGAGACGGAGACCGCGCGCAATAAATACACCGTCGGTGGCCCGACGCAGTCGTGCGTACCGCGACCCGGGGTCGAGACACAACCGTTAAACCCACCGCGAACTCTAAATCAACCGAGGATGACCAAGGGAACCCCGAGCCAGGGCAAACGCCAGAAGAAAACCCACGTGAAGTGCCGGCGGTGCGGCGAGAAAAGCTACCACGTCACCAAGAAACAGTGCTCCTCGTGCGGCTTCGGCAAGAGCTCCAGCCAGAGGAGCTACGGCTGGCAGTCGAAGGCAGGCGACAACTAGCCGCGAGAGGTCGAGATACACAGAGAGATGAAACACAAGTGCGGCGTCGTCGGCGTACAGCTCGCCGACGGCGACGCCGCTCTGCCGACCTACTACGCGCTGTACGCCCTCCAGCACCGCGGCCAGGAGGGCGCCGGAATCGTCTCTCACGACGGCTTCCAGCAACACACGCACAAGGGCCTCGGCCTCGTCAGCGAGGTGTTCACCGAGGAAGACGTCGAGCTACTCAAGGGCTCCGCCGCCATCGGCCACCTGAGGTACCCCACGAGCGGAGAGATAGACGAGCAGTCCTGCCATCCCTACACCGTGAACTCCAAGCGCGGCACCATAGCGCTCGGCCACAACGGAACCCTCGTCAACACCGACGGCATACGCCGGGAGTTCGAGGACGAAGGCCACACTTTCTCGACGGATAGCGACACCGAGGTCATGGTCCACGAGCTAGCTTCGAACCTCCTCGACTACGACCTCGTGGACTCAATCGAGCGCACGATGACCCGGATACGCGGCGCGTACAGCGTGACGCTCATGTACGACGACCGCGTCGCAGGAGTCCGCGACCCGCTCGGCATACGGCCTCTCTGCATCGGAGAGCTAGAAGACGGCTACGTGCTCGCGTCCGAGAGCGTCGCCATCGACGTCCTCGGCGGCGAGAAGGTCCGCGACGTCCAGCCGGGCGAGGTAGTCGTGCTCGACGAAGACGGCGAGGGCTTCGAGAGCCACCGACTGTTCGACGAACGACCCGCGCACTGTTTCTTCGAGTACGTCTACTTCAGCCGGCCGGACAGCGAGATAGACGACAGGCTCGTGTACGACGTCCGACGACGTCTCGGTCGACTGCTCTACGAACGCCACGGCGTCGACACCGACATAGTCTCACCCGTCCCCGACAGCGGCCGTGCGTTCGCCAGCGGATACGCCGAAGCCGGCGAGATAGAGTACGCCGAATGCCTGATGAAGAACCGGTACGTCGGCAGGACGTTCATCATGCCGACGCAGGAGGCGCGCGAGACAGCCGTCCGGCTCAAGCTCAACACCGTGAAGTCGAACATCGAAGGCAAGTCCGTCACCCTCATCGACGACAGCATCGTACGCGGCACGACGTCCAACCAGCTAGTCGACCTCTTGCGCGAAAACGGAGCCAGCGAGGTCCACATGCGCATCGGATCGCCCGCGATAACCTCGCCCTGCTACCTCGGCATAGACATGCCGACGCGCGACGAACTCATGGCGAGCGACCGCTCGGTCGAAGACATACGCCGGGAGATAGGCGCCGACAGCCTCGCGTACCTCACGCCCGCCGACGTCGCCGACGGCCTCGACATGCCCGTCGACAGCCTCTGCACCGGCTGCGTCACCGACGCCTACCCAGTCGAGATAGAAGGCGAGAGATACAGCCGCGCCGACGCCGAAGCCGACGCAGACTGAAGCTCCCTGGTACGCGGCCGGGCACACGAGCGTCGCCGTCGTACAGCCGGAAGGCAGTCGACACGCCACCGGGACGCCGCCGGCTCGAACCCACGAGGCCCACACGCCCGCGCTACAAACGACAGACACCAGCCCGAATAGCAACCCCTAAGTCCCGCGAACCCCCACGAATCCAACGCGCGTGGGTAGCCAAGCATGGCCAACGGCGCAGCGTTGAGGGCGCTGTCCCGTAGGGGTCCGCCGGTTCAAATCCGGTCCCACGCAGTCTTTTCGAGCGAGTTTCTACGAGCGAGAAAACGACAAGTAGGACCGCGATTCGAACTCGGTCGGTCTCGTGCGGCGAGCGAAGCGAGCGGAACGTCTCGCCTGCGTCTGTTTGACGTCTTTTCTGGACGTCGGTTTGAGTGGCCTGAGTTTCAGTCGTCTACTTCTATGCGCTGGAACTTGTGGAGGGCTTCGTGTTCGGCTGCGGTCTCCGCTTGGCTGCGTTCTCGTTCGGTGAGTCCGAGGTCGTCGACCACGTCGTGTACGCAGCCTCGGCCCGGTAGGTAGAAGCTGAAGTGGTCGGGGACGTGGAGGACGCCGCGGTCGTGGAGGTTGGGGGGTGCGTCGCTTGGTGCGCCGGTGCCGAGCGCCGCCGTGCGTTCGACGAGCGAGTAGTAGCGGCCGAGTGTGTCGTCGTGTGGCGTCCAGTAGTTGTAGACGTCTTCGACGGCGTGGCGTACGGCGTCGGCGTACCGTCCGTCGCCGCCGACCGACGCACGGGTGACGCTTCCGCCGAGCACCGAGGCCGTCTCTACCGCGTCGGTGACGTCGTCCTCGTGCAGCGTGTGAAGCGCTTCGAAAAGCGGGTGTGCGCCGAGCGAGTTGGATAGCAGGCGTACGCTGGTTTCGGGCGACCGTTCGCGGAGGTCCTCGATGAACTCCGCGAGCTTGGGTCCGTTCCAGACGCCGAGGGTCTTGCCGGTGCGCCACTCGACGGTCGACTGACGTGAGTCCCAGGTGAAGCCGACGACGGGGTAGGGGTATCCGTTCCTTCGGAGGACGTAACGCATGAGTGACATCCGGCCGAGAGCGGTTTCGAGGTCGGCGAGCCAGCCGTGCACGAAGACCATGACCTCTGGGGGGCTTTCGTCGTTCAATCCGGGTACGATGCCTTCGACGTCGTAGTCCCGTCGGGTGTGGTCGCCTTCGATGTAGGTGTCGCGTGACACTCCGGCGATGGACGCCAGCTTGCCTTCCGGGGGAAACGGCGTCCGGCGGAGTCTGCATACGTCGAAGTGGCCTCGTGTGCTCGCTCTCGGGAAGTCTTTCGGGCGGTGTGCGTGTATGTATCTCTCTACGCCGGTAGAGAAAACCAGCATCGCCACGGGTGACTTGAGCGGCTCGGCTTGGTCGAGGAGCTCGAGTAGGCTGAGGCTGGGTTTCTTCACGTTGGTTAGAAGGCAGTCCCCACGTATATCTTCGTCGCCGTACATCTGGGCGTGGTCTCCGTCTATCGGTCGTGTGTAATCGGTGTCGGGAGTGGTTTTATGCTGTCGGCGGATGCAGTTCACGTGGATGTACGACGACGAAGACCTCAGTGAGATCCGCCGCGACCGCGAGCGGTGGAGCGAGGAAACGTTGGAACCTTATCTCGAGTCGGGCGAACGCAAGAGGCGTTTCGCGACGGTGTCTAACCACGAGGTAGATAGGCTTTACACGCCGCTCGACGTCGACGACCTCGACTACCGAGACGACCTGGGTTTCCCCGGCGAGCCTCCGTTCACGCGCGGCGTCTACCCGACGATGTACCGCGGTCGCACGTGGACGATGCGGCAGTTCGCGGGCTTCGGCACCGCGGAGGAGACCAACGAACGGTTCCACTACCTCGTCGACGAGGGACAGACCGGGCTTTCGACGGCGTTCGACATGCCGTCTCTCATGGGCATAGACAGCGACCACCCTATGAGCGCGGGCGAGGTAGGCAAGGAGGGCGTGGCCGTCGACACGCTCGCGGACATGGAGGTGTTGTTCGACGGCATCGACCTCTCGGAGGTGTCGACGTCGTTCACCATCAACCCGAGCGCGCCCGTCGTCTACGCGATGTACGTAGCTCTCGCCGACCGACAGGGCGTCCCTCGCGACGAGATACGGGGGACGCTCCAGAACGACATGTTCAAGGAGTTCATCGCTCAGAAGGAGTGGGTGGTGCCGCCGGAGGCTTCGCTCGACATCGTCACCGACACCATCGAGTTCGCCGTCGACGAGACACCGAAGTTCCACCCTGTGTCGGTCTCCGGCTACCACATTCGCGAGGCGGGTTCGACGGCCGTCCAGGAGGCCGCGTTCACTCTCGCCGACGGCTTCGCTTACGTCGAAGACTGCATTGAGCGCGGTCTCGACGTCGACGAGTTCGCGCCGTTGTTCTCGTTCTTCTTCAACAGCCACAACAGCGTGTTCGAGGAGGTGGCGAAGTTCCGGGCGAGCCGCCGTATATACTCGCGTGTCATGCACGAATGGTACGGCGCCGAAAGCCCCGAGAGCCGGAAGCTCAAGTTCCACACTCAGACGGCGGGGCAGTCTCTGACGGCGCAGCAGCCTTTGAACAACGTCGTCCGTACGACGCTCCAGGCTCTGGCTGCCGTGCTCGGCGGCACGCAGTCGCTGCACACCAACAGCTACGACGAAGCCCACGCGTTGCCCAGCGAGCAAGCCGTCCGCGTCGCCCTCAGGACCCAGCAGGTGATCGCCGAAGAGAGCGGCGTCGCCGACACCGTCGACCCGCTCGGCGGCAGCTACGCCGTCGAGGCGTTGACCGACGAGATGGAGACCGAGATAATGGAGTACGTCCACGAGATACGCGACATGGGCGACGGTTCGGTGCGCGACGGAGTGCTCCGGGGCATCGAGGAAGGCTTCTTCCAGAGGGAGATACAGGACGCCAGCTACGAATACCAGCAGCGCGTCGAACGCGGCGACGAGGCGGTCGTCGGCGTCAACCGTTACGCCGTGGACGAGGACACGTCGCCGGAGATACTCGAGGTGGAGGAAGACGAAGCCCGCGAGATACAGGTCGAACGTCTCGAACGAGTCAGGTCGGAGCGCGACTCCGACGAAGTCGACAGCCGTCTCGACGCGCTCGCCGACGCCATCCAGCGAGACGACAACGTCATGCCCTACGTAGTCGACGCCGTCAAGGCGTACGCGACGATGGGCGAGATAATGGAGGTGTTCGAAGACCAGCATGGAAGCTACCAGGAGTCCACCGCCGCGATATAAGGCCGAACGGCGCTCGACACGCTGGCTGACGGGGTGGTGTCGGTGACCGACAGCGACCGCAGGATACGTTGTATGGTAGCCAAGGTCGGCCTCGACGGCCACGACCGCGGCGCCCGCGTCGTCGCCCGCGCGTTCAGGGACGCCGGCTTCGAGGTCGTTTACAGCGGCCTTCACAACTCGCCGGAGGACGTAGTCCAGGCGGCCGTCCAGGAGGACGTCGACGTCCTCGGCATCTCCATCCTCTCGGGCGCCCACAACACCCTCGTGCCCCGCGTGCTCGACGGACTGAGACAACACGGCGCGGGAGACGACGTCCTCGTGCTCGTCGGCGGCGTCGTACCCGACGGCGACCGCGACGAACTCCTGGAACGTGGCGTGGACGCCGTCTTCGGGCCGGGAACCCCGATAGACGAGACTGTCGAGTTCGTCCGGGAGAACGCTCCGGAGAGATGACTGACGAAGCCGACGAACTCGTGGGGCGTCTGCTCGACGGCGACCAACGAGCTCTGGCTCGCGCTATAACCTGGATAGAGGACCGCCGGCCCGGCTACCGCGACGTCGTCGACCGGCTGTACCGCGCGTCGGGAGACGCACACGTCGTCGGCGTCACCGGTGCTCCGGGGAGCGGGAAGTCGACGCTCGTCGACCAGGCCACCGAGGTACATCGTGAACGCGAAGTCGACGTCGGCGTCGTCGCAGTCGACCCGTCGTCGCCGTACACCGGCGGCGCCGTGCTCGGCGACCGAATCCGGATGTCACGCCACTCGGGAGACCCCGGGGTGTTCGTCCGTTCTATGAGCGCTCGCGGAAGCCTCGGCGGCCTGTCGACGGCGGCGTCGGACGCAGTCCGCGCTCTCGACGCCTTCGGCTTCGACGTAGTCTATCTCGAGACCGTCGGCGCCGGACAGAACGAGGTCGACGTCGTGCGCGTCGCCGACACAGTCAGCGTGCTCGTCCAGCCCGGCGGCGGCGACGCCGTCCAGACGTTGAAAGCCGGCATACTCGAGATAGCCGACGTCTTCGTCGTCAACAAGGCCGACATGAGGGGGGCGGACCGAACCGTCGAACAGCTAAGGGAGTTGGTCGGTGGAGCGCCGACGTCCGGTGGAGGACACCACGGCGTCGAAGACCGGATGGACGTCGGTGGAGAGCGCGACGACGGCGGCTGGACCCCGTCAGTCGTGGAGACGGTGGCGAAGTCGGGTGAAGGCGTCGAGGACTACGTGGCACGTCTGGCCGACCACCGGGACTGGCTCCAAGCGACGGAGGCCGGCGCGAGAGCCATGTCCCGGCGGACTGAGATGGAGATACAGAACCTAGTGCGCGAGCGTCTCTCGGAGGCCGTCGAGCGAGAGATACAGGGGCGAGGCGGACTGGAGGCGCTCGCACGAGACGTCTCGGACGGCGAACTCACGCCCCACGAGGCCGCCGACGAGGTTGTGTCGGGGGTTCTAGACTGAGCCTCTGGCGACGTCGACAGATCGGTCGCCCGGAGACCCACCTACAGGAAGCCCCGGTCGCCCGACCTATCCACGCTTCCGACGTCGTCTGCTTCGTCCACCTCGCGGCCGACGAGGTACTCGTCGTACGTGACGTCGTACTTCTCGCGCAGGTGGAAGTCGAGAACCTGGTTCCCGAGGAGCATCCGCAGGTGCTCGTGGACGGCGTCGGCGACGACGGCTTCGGGTGGCGAGCCGAGCACCGCGGACAGCAACGCGAGTTCGTCCCGGCACTGGCCGTCCACGTCGACGTCGAGGACGTCGGCTAACTCGCTGCGTCTCGCCGCTATCTCGCTTTCGAGGTCTTCGAGGCTCATGGCTACGTTGTCGGCGGCCTACTCCATAGCTCCTGTGGCGCGACGTCCGCGATGTCCAGCCGTCTACGGCAAGGTATTTCATCCGTCTGCACCCTAGTCGTAGCCGAGGGCGCGTAGCTCAGTCCGGACTAGAGCATCGGACTTCTAATCCGACGGTCGGGGGTTCAAATCCCCTCGCGCCCGAAGCGAGTGTAGCGAGCGAGGAAGCGCAGGGATTTGAACCAGGGAACGAAACGAAGCAAAGTGACCGTGGTTCAAATCCCCTCGCGCCCGTGCAGCGACCGAGTTACACGAGGGAGCGAAGCGGTACGAGCGGGATCCGAGCAGCTAGGGAAGCGAGCGAGTTCACTATGGGAGCTTTTCGGCAATCACCAACCTCTGTTTATCTCGAGTCCAACAGGAACGCCCGGAGCGGGATTTGAACCCGCGTCACGACCGTGACAGGGTCGTATGATGGGCCACTACACCATCCGGGCTTGCGGTTCGCGGTAGGCCGACGCCGTCTATAAGTCTTGTCAAACCACGCGGTCGCTGGTCGGGTGACGCCGCCGCGTCGCGCTCGGTTGGACGCGCGGTTTTTTCAGGCGGGGACGTGTAGGGCGCCTATGGGGAAGAAGGAACGCAAGATAAAGGACGTCGCCAAGCGGAAGGACGATGGCCAGCGACGGCGTGACGCCGAACGTGACCTCGAGGCGACGGAGGAAGGCGGTGAAGAGCCGCCTGAGGCCTCCGAGCGGGAGATAGAACTGGACGCTGAGGAGGCCGCCTTCGAGAGCGAAGGAGAGGAGGGGTCGGAGGAGGCGTAAGCCGGGCGACGGCTACCGGCGCCTTCCCTGTCTGTGGTTCGACGGGATCTCGGACGGGATTCAGAAGACCGATATTACGCCGGCTACAACCCCCGGGCGTGAAGCTATCCGCGGAAGACCGCGCTCTCGTCGAGGACGAGCTAGGGAGGCCGCCGAACGAAGTCGAGGAAGCCCTGTTCGTCAACCTCTGGAGCGAGCACTGCGCCTACCGTTCGTCGCGTCCGCTGTTGCGCGACCTGCCGAGCGAAGCAGACCACGTGGTCGTCGGACCGGGTGACGACGCCGCCGTCGTCGAGCTTACCGACGACACCTTGCTGGCGATGGGTATCGAGTCACACAACCATCCGTCGTACGTCGACCCCTACGACGGCGCGGCGACGGGCGTCGGCGGCATCGTCCGAGACATCCTGTCGATGGGCGCGAAACCGGTGGCGTTGCTCGACTCGATCTACTTCGGCGAGTTCGACCGCGAGAAGTCACGTTATCTCTTCGAAGGAGTCGTGGAAGGCATCGGGGACTACGGCAACAGCATCGGCGTGCCGACGGTCGGCGGTCAGACGTACTTCGACGAGTCGTACAATGGCAACCCTCTCGTCAACGTCATGTGCGTCGGCGTCGTCTCGCCCGACGACCTCTTGACTGCGGAGCTACAGGAGCCCGGCAACCGGCTGGTTCTCGTGGGTTCGTCGACGGGACGCGACGGACTCGGCGGCGCGTCTTTCGCGAGCGAGGACCTCGACGAGGACGCCGAGAGCGAGGACCGGCCGGCCGTACAGGTCGGGGACCCTTACACCGAGAAGCTCTTGATCGACGCGACGCTCGAGATACGTGACCTCGCTATGTCGGCGCGCGACCTCGGGGCCGCGGGTCTCGCGGGAGCGTCGAGCGAGATGGCGGCGAAGGCGGGGCTCGGCGCCACGGTGGACCTCGACAGCGTCCACCTCCGCGAACGAGGTATGAACGCTCTGGAGGTGCTGTTGAGCGAGAGCCAGGAGCGCATGCTGTTCGAGGTCAGACCCGACGACGTCGAACGCGTCCGGGAGACGGCAGAGCGCTACGACCTCGACTCCAGCGTGATAGGTGAGGTCACCGACACCGGGAGGTACACGGCGACGTGGGGCGGCGAGACGGTGGTCGACCTGCCGGCCGAGTTCCTCGCGGACGGAGCACCGGTGCACGACCTCGAGGTGGGTTCGCCCCGCCGCCGCGAGCGGAGCCAGCCGGCGTTCACGCGCGACAGCCTACTCGAACGCCTCCGGGACGCCAGCCACGCGTCGAAGGAGTGGGTCTACCGGCAGTACGACCACGAGGTTCAGACTCGCACGGTGCTCCGGCCCGGCGACGACGCCGCGGTGCTCGACGTCGACGGCGTCGGAGTCGCGCTCAGCGCGGGATGCGACAGCCGGAGGGTCGCCGCCGACCCCTACGAGGGCGGCTTCGAGGCCGCGTTCGAGAACGCCGTCAACGTCGCGTCGAAGGCCGCGGTGCCGCACGCCATGGTCGACTGCCTGAACTTCGGCAACCCCGAGCGACCCGACATCTACGCCGAGCTAAGCGACGCAGTACGGGGGCTGGCCGACGCAGCCGACGCCCTCGAGATACCGGTGGTCGGCGGCAACGTCTCGCTGTACAACGAGAGCGAGGAGTACGACAGCGCGGTCAACCCGACTCCGACCGTCGGAGTCGTCGGCGTCGGCCCGAGACAGCCGCCGCGTGCCACGGTTGACGAAGCCGACGAGGGCGACCCGGTCTACCTCCTGGACGTCGAACCCACGGCCGACGGACTCGCGGCTCTCGCGGAGACGGCGGCCGACGCGAAGGCGACCCACGACGTCTCGGACGGCGGCGTAGCTGTGGCGCTCGCCGAGATGGTGGGCGACCTCGGTGTCGAAGTCGAACTCGACGCGGGCGTGGCTTTCGACGACTCTCCCGGCCGGGTGGTCGTCGTCGCGCCCGACGACCCCGTCGGCAGGCGCGTGGGAACCGTCGTCGACTCCGGTCTCTCGGTCACGGCGGACGGCGTCTCGGTCGAGCTCTCCGGGGACGAGATACGTGCCGCGCGGAAGTCGCTCGAACGCGGCATGGAGCCCGAGGTCGAAACGTAGCCTATTTGCCGTCCGGGGGATTGGGTTCCACATGGCCTACGAGAAGGGAGACAGCGTCGTACTGAGGGACAAGCACCACGAGAAAGACGGCGTCGAGGGTGAGGTCGTCGAGGTCAGCGAGACGATGTTCGGTGATCACACGTACACCGTCGAGGTCGAGGGCGAGCGTGTCGCGGGTCTCGGCGAGAGCCAGCTAGAGCAAGCAGACTGAGTTTTCCGGTCGTCCGAAGTCCCCGCGGCCGTGGACGCTCGAGGTAGGTTCAGCTGTCGGCGTTGCCGAGTTCCTCTTGAGTGACGCGGAATATCTCGCTCGCCGAACGCAGCGTCTCGTAGTCCTCGCTGACTGCGGCGTTCTTGAGTGCCTCCGTAGGCGTCGAAAGCAGCTTGTTGACGAGCGACGTGGTCAGGTCGTCTATGACCTCGCGCTCTTGTTCGGAGACGCCGGTTCCGGCTTCGAGTCGGTTGAGCGCGCGCCGCGTCTCCTCGAGACGTATCTCCTCGGCGCGCTCGTATATCTCCGACAGCATCTCGGCTGCGCGCTGTCGCTTGAACTCGCGTTCGAGCACCTCTCGTTCCTCGGATATGATCTCTTCGACGTCGTCGACGGCCTCTAGCCTGCGTTCGACTCCGCCTTCGCTGACCTCCGAGAGGTCGTCTATGTCGACGAGCGACACGCCGTCGACGTCGTCCGCGTCGGGGGCGACGTCCCGGGGGTTAGCGAGGTCCATCACGAGCGCGTCGTGGCCCTCGAAGTCGGAGGCGTCGAACACCATGTGTGGCGCGCTCGTCGCCGTGACCACGACGTCGGCCTCCCGTATGTAGCGCGACAGCGACGAGAACCTCACGGCTTCGCCGTCGACCTCGTCGGCGAGCCTTCGGGCGGACGCGAACGTACGGTTGGCGACGTAGACTTCGTCGGGGTGGTCTCTCTCGGCGAGCGCCCGGGCGACTAGCTCCCCCATGTCGCCGGCTCCGACGACGACTACGGTGACGTCTTCGAGCGACCCCAGGCGTCGCCGGGCTACCTCCGCGGCGGCGCTCCCCATCGACGCGTTGCCTTCGTTTATCGAGGTCTCCTGTCGCGCGCGTTCGCCGACGTGCAACGCCTTCAAAGTCGCCTTGCCTAGGCTTCCTCCGAGACAGCCTAGCTCGCTCGCAGTGTGGTAGGCGTCGCGCATCTGGCCGAGTATCTCGTCTTCGCCGACCACCATGCTCTCGAGACCCGTCGCGAGCCTCATGAGGTGTTCGACGCTGTCTGCGTGGTCCGATTCCACGGCGACTCCGCTTCGGACGCCGACGTCGCGTCCCGCTCGTTCGAGCGCCTCGCGGCCGCGTTCGACCGTCTCCGCGGAGACGTAGAACTCGGCTCGGTTGCACGTCTGGAGCACGAAGGCTTCGTCGACGTCGTCGTTGTCGACGAGGTCGAGGAGGACGTCCTCCGTCTCCGGTTTGCATAGCTCCTCTATCTCGGATATCTCGGCTCGCTTGTGGGTGACGCGGAGTCCAGTTATCTCGTTCATCTTGTTCCGACCTGGCTGGGGCCGTCGTACTCGGCCGTCTTCTCTGTCTTAGATAGCCCGGCGTTCGATTTTAAACCCTTCGAAGCGGAGGGTCGGGTGACCCTGTATTATTAAGGTCGCGCCACCGAGTTCGAGGCTTCTACTTCGAGCCTACGGTTCCAAGCCTCCGGGTTGTCGTGGCCCCGGCTCAGCGGACTCCTACGGCGTCATTCGGACGAGCAAGGCGGGGTGGGGGCGGGACGTCGGAGCCGACTCTGGGTCGATGGACGTCCCCTATGACGTCGCCAGAAGGACAGGGTTTATAGTGGTTCCTCTCCCCGTTTTGCTCCATGTTACCGGGTCTTCTGCGGGTACTCCGCCCCCCGGACTTCGTCTCCCTGATGAACGCCGGAGTCGGCTTCATCTCGATTATCGCGGTCGCGTACGGTGACTTCACGATGGCCGCGTCTCTTTTGCTCGTAGCCGCTATCGCCGACGGCCTCGACGGCCTCGTCGCCCGGTACACGGAGGGCGGACCGATAGGCGTCGACATAGACAGTCTCGGCGACGCCGTGTCGTTCGGTCTGGCTCCCGCGTTCCTCGCTCACTACGTCGCGAGGGACGCCGAGCTCTACCTCGGGTCACACGACCTGGGTCTCGTGGTCTCGCTCGTACCTATCTTCTACGCTCTCGCGGCGCTCGTGAGGCTCGCGGCCTACAACGTCATGGACGCGGACTCCGCGGGCTTCACCGGCGTTCCGTCGACGCTCGCGGGCGTGACGATAGCGACGGTCTACCTCACGGGAGTCGCGGACGCCGTCGGTGTCGACGCCGGCATCGTGCTCGTGGGCTTGAGCGTCGTCCTCGCCTACCTCATGCTCGTCCAGACCCCGTACCCCGAGTTGGACGAGACGCACTCGGTCGTGATGGGCGCCGTCGTCGGCCTCGCGGCTCTGTTCCCAGACGCCCTCGGCTCTCTCTTCCCGTACGTCCTCCTGTTCTTCCTCGTGGTCTTCCTCGTCGGCGGGCCGCGTCTCTACCGACAGGGCAGCGGCGGCTGACGGCGTGGCCCACACGGACTCCGGTAGAAGAGGGGGAACGCGTCCGGCGTGCGGGCGGTCGACGCTCCACCTGACTCGCCTATATGACTCGGTTCTGGAGGTAGTCGAGGTGTTTGGCGTTGTAGACTACCTTGACGTCGTCGCCCTCGGGCGTGCCTATGCACGTCAGCCGGACGTCTTTTTCCTCGACTTCTTCGTCGCTGAGTATCTGCTGCATGTCCATGTCTATGTCGCCGTCGACGATGATGCCGGCGCAGTTGGCGCAGGCGCCCGCGCGGCAAGAGAAAGGCCAGTCGAAGCCCTCGCGCTCGGCGGCTTCGAGTATGTACTCGCCCTCGAAGACCTCTATCTCGCCGTAGTCCTCGGCGTCGAGGTCCATCTCCGCGGCTTTCTCGAAGTTCTCGGGGTCGTAGACGTCCCATCCTTCGTCTTCGACGACCTCGTAGTTCAGGTACTCGACTGTCGGCATGGTGGTACGTTGAGGGCAACCCTCTTTAGAGGTTTCCGTTTGTGTCGCACGTCTCCGCGGACGCTGGCTTCGTGACGGACGAGCGCAGCGCGCCCCCGAGAGCGCCCTTCGACTCGTTGACGGCGGGGGAACGACGAGGACGTCACAAGGTTTTTCGACATTGATAGCCTGCGTAGACCGTGCTCTGGACACGGCGTCACCGGCCGACCGAGGTCGAAGACCTGCCTCAGCCCGAGGCCAGGGAGGCGCTCGAACCCGTCGTCGACGCCGGCGTCAACGTCGTGATCTACGGTCCGTCGGGCGCGGGCAAGACGGCGGCGGCGCGTCTGTTCGAGCCGGACTTCGAGGTCA
>JBKGYY010000005.1:0-31911 GCA_046545855.1 Halobacteriales archaeon
TCGTCGGGCGCGTCCTCCGTCATCGCCTCGATGGCGTCCTGGTCGCCGATGTAGTCGCTGCCTTTCACGGTGTCGTACGCGTGGTCCTTCCAGTCGTCGTCGGGGTGGAGCGCGGCGTTGATGCCGCCTTCCGCGGCGCCCGTGTGCGACCTCACGGGATGGAGCTTCGTCACGAGCGCGACGTCGGCGCCGGCCTCGTGTGCGGCGACGGCGGCGCGGAGGCCGGCTCCGCCCGCGCCCACGACGAGAACCTCGTGTTTCTTCATCTCTATCGCCTCCAGAACCTCAGGCGGCGTTTGGCTGCGTCGCGCGACATCTCCATTATGGCCTCCGTCGGCGAGATGCCCTTGGGGCAGACCTCCGTGCAGTTGAACTGCGTGTGACACCGGTAGATGCCGTGTGCGTCCTCGAGCAGCTCGAGACGACGGCGGCGGGCTTCCTCTCCCTCGCGTTCGTCCTTGTAGAACCTGTAGGCCTTCGCGAGCGCCGCCGGTCCAGCGAACCTGTCGTCGGAGCCCGCCGGAGTGCACGACGACGTGCAGGCGCCGCACCAGATGCAGTCGAGAACGGTGTCGATGTTCTTCCGGTTCTCGGGCGACTGAAGGTACTCGCGGCCTTCCTCGGGCTCGCCCGACGGCTGGAACCAGGGTTCGACGGAGTCCATGCGGTCGTAGAAGCCCTCCATGTCTACGACGAGGTCGCGTATCACGTCGAAACGCGGCAGCGGTTCGACTTTTATCGGCTGTTTCAGTTCGCTTACGAGCGTGTTGCACGCGAGACGCTGTTTGCCGTTTATGTAGAGGGCGTCGCTGCCGCACCGGGCCATCCGGCACGAGTGCCGGACGGTTAGCGACGCGTCCTGTTCGTCGCGGACTCGTATGAGGGCGTCGAGCACCGTGGTTCCCTCGGGCGCGCCGACGTCGTAGTCCTCGAAGTAGGGTTCGTCGTCCTCCTCGGGGACGTACCTGAAGACCTTCAGCGATACCTCTTCCTCGGCCGCGGGGGCCTCGGACTCCGACCCGGCTTCCGTGGTAGTTGATGCCATCTGTATTTCACCTCAGGGGGAGAAGAACGCGTAGAACACCAGGATGCCCTGGACGACGAGCACGAGGCTCAGAACGGTGAAGAAGACCCGGCTGGCGCGTTCGACTCGTTCGCCGAGGTCCTGTTCGACGACGATGTTGTGGACGCCGTACATTCCGTGGTGGACGGCGAACGCGAGCAGCAGCAGAGCGCTCGCCTGGTAGACCAACGCCGGCATGTCGATAGCTATCTCGCCCAGAACGTGGTCGCCTTGCACGAGACCCGTGCTGATGCGTTCGACGGTGTTGTCGGACGTGATGTTCTTGCCTCCGACTATGAAGTGCTGTACGCCGAAGTGGAGGCCGAGAAGGAATATCAGGCCGACTCCGGTGACTCGCTGCAAGATCCACATCGTGCTCGCTGTTGTGTTTTCGTTCATGGTATCATCCTCCCAGCAGGAAGAAGGGAGCGCTCGCCACTACCACCGCGAAGCTTAGCGCGATGCTCAGGTGGAACAGCTGCTCCTGTATCTCGAGCCCCCGGGTCATGTCGAACAGTACTATGCGTGTGCCGTTGAGCGCGTGGAAGACGAACGCCGCGAACAGCCCTAGCTCCATGAAGTGTATCACCGTGGGTGCGGCGACGGCGTACATCACCTCGTCGTAAGTCTCGTGTCCCAGCCAGTAGCCCGTGCTCAGGACGAAGAGGTGCATAACGAGGTAGAACGACAGCACGAGACCAGTCAGCCGGTGGAGGTAGAACGCCCAGGCGCCGGGCATCCAGTCCTTCCAGCGCGAGGGGTCCTCGACCAACCCCCGGCTGTACGTCTCGGCTCGCGTGTCCTCGGTCATCGGTCTTTGGATTTGCGCGTAGACCTTGTTATACCTATTTATCTTCTGCGGCGGCGCCTACGCTTCGGCGGCTATCTCGTCGGCGAGCGCGTCCACGCGTTCGCCGAGCAGGTCCACGAGATGGGCTTCGACGTCCATGCCGCCGGGGACGTCGAGCGGCCGCCGGACGACGCCGTCTTCCTCCGTCTCTTCGTCGCGGTCGACGTCGTAGACCGTCGCCTCGACTACGCGGTTCGCCCAGTCGAAGACCTGCAGGACGTAGACGCCGTCTTCCGTCGTGCGGTATACGCCCGCCATGTAGTTGTCGTGGTTGTCGCGTTCCACGGGCTCGGTGGCCTCCGGCACGCCCGTTAGGTCGACGTTCGATGGATCCTGGTTTACCATGTCGTTCAGTGGCCGGGCGCGGATTTTAATGTGGTGGAACTACGACGCCTGCCGGGAGGTTCATTCGCCCGCGGACTCGTCGAACTCGTCGCCGCGGCCCCACGGCAGGTACGGCGCCAGCGCTATCACGCTCATCACCAGCATCAACAACGCGAGCAAGACGGCGGCGACGGTGCCCACGGTGCCCGTCAAGTACGGCGTAAAGGCTGTCTCCATCATCTTCGGTGGTAGTAGCACGGACGATGGTTTCAAACGCACGGTTCACACGCGCGTCCTTGCGACATCCGTGGCCTCGTGTTGCGCGGCTTCGGTGTTCGCAGGAACTTCGTAACGAGAGGGCCGGGACCGAGAATCGAACCCGGGTCTTGGCCTCCACAAGGCCAAAGGATGACCATTACCCCACCCCGGCCACGTCGCTGGGTAGCGTGGCTGCGGCCAAAAGCGTGTCGGTGGCAGCCGGCGAGCCGTAAGGCGTTTGGGCCGCCGGCGCCTATCGTTTCACGTTGGCGATAACCGACTCCGTCTACGTCCGTAACGCGCGCTCGCTGTCGAGCCAGATGGATCGCTCGATGCCGCGCAACGTCTTCCACGGCGCGGCGCTCGACGTCCTGACGAACACCGACGAGCTGGAGAAGGTTGACTCGGCGGCGCGCGACCGCCTGCTGGCTTTCGTCGGGGACTTCCTGGCGTGTGGCTGCGAGGACTCGCCGTACTGTGGCTGTGGCGAGCGAGGCTTCGTCGAGTACCTCGTCGAGCTACGTCTCGGGGGTCTGTCGCCTTCCGGGATGGTGGACGAGATGGAGAGCGACTACTACGTCTACGCCTACGAGGGCGACCTGTACGACTTCCTGGACTCCGTCGTCCGTCGTCTCGAGGTGCTAGAGCGGATGGCCGAGGTGCTCGGCTACGACGACAGGGCGCGCGAGGCTCGCGAGATGCGGGACGCCGTCGTCGAGCCCGGCGGCCGGAGCTAGTGTCGAAGGACATTTGTTTTAGACGTTCCTAGTTCGGGTCGGATGCTGAGCCCCGAGATGGAGGACTACCTCAAGGCGGTCTACGGCCTCGAGACCGAGGGAGACGCCCGGGTTTCGACGGGAGAGGTGGCGGAGGCGCTCGACGTCGAGCCCGCGACTGCGGCGACGATGCTCGAACGTCTCGCGGACCGCGGCCTCGTCGACCGGGAGAAGTACGAGGGCGTCCGCCTGACGAAGGAGGGCGAGACCGTCGCGCTCGAGGTGCTGAGCCACCACCGTCTGCTCGAGGCGTACCTCGCGGAGGCGCTCGACTACTCGTGGAGCGAGGTGCACGAGGAAGCCGACAGGCTGGAGCACCACATCAGCGAGGAGTTCGAGCGACGGGTGGCGGCGGCGCTCGGGGACCCGGAGCGCGACCCGCACGGCGCGCCGATTCCGCGAGAGAGCCTGGAGCCTCCGGGCGACGACGACGTCGTGACCCTCGCGGAGTGCGAGGTGGGCGAGCGCGTGGTCGTGAGCCGTGTGGAGGACGAGGAGCCGGAGGTGCTGGACTTCCTGGAGGACCGCGGCGTCGTGCCGGGGGCCGAGGCCGTGGTCGACGAGGTGGCTCCGTTCGGCATGGTGTCTCTTTCGCTGGACGGCGGGCGCGTGTCGTTGCCTCGTGAGGCTGCGGGCGTGGTGGCGGTGGAGGTCGCCACCGGATAGTTTTAGTCTCGTCAAACTTATTGTTTAGCCCCACGTAAATCGCTGCGATGACTCGTTACAGCGGCAGCCGGGCCGGCGAACTCACGACGTCGATGGCCCGCAACCTCGCGGAACGCCTCGGCGAACTCGGGACCGACAGGCGCACTTTGCTCGGAGCGATGGCCGCCGCAGGAACCAGCGTAGGGATCGCGGGAGGCCAAGACGGCGACGACGACCAACACGGCGGCTTCGGACCCGATGGAGAGTACGAGAGCACGCGTTTCGACCCACACGGCTTCCTCCGCGAGTTCAACACCGGGAGAGGCGAGGGAGACGTCGAACAGGAGACGTACACCGAGGACGGCGACCTGGTGCGACACTACACGTTCACCGCGGTAGACGTCGACCTCGAGGTCGTACCGGGCGTCGAGTTCCCGCTCAAAGCCTGGAGCTTCGAGGGACAGGTACCGGGTCCGACGATACGCGCCGTCGAAGGAGACCTCGTGCGCGTCACGTTCCGGAACGGCAGCGCCCACAGCCACACGATACACCCCCACCTCAAGAACGTCCGACCCGAGATGGACGGAGTCCCCCAGAACGGCCCCGGCGTACTCGAACCCGGAGACGAGTTCACGTACACCTGGCGCGCCCAGCCCGCGGGCGTCCACCTGTACCACTGTCACGCGCTTCCGCTCGCCGAACACCTCCACCGGGGCATGTACGGCGCCGTCGTCGTCGACCCCGACCCCGAGCGCGTCCGCGAGAGACCGCGCGACTACGTCAGCTACCACGGACCGATGACCGACGACTACCGCGACGTCCTCGTCGAACGCGCGAGGTCGCTGAACCACGAGGTCGACGGCGGCGAGCAAGCCGACGAGATGGTGATGGTGATGAACGGCTTCGACCTCGACTTCGACGAAGACAACGAGGTCTACGCAGTCAACACACGGGCGTTCGCGTACGGAGTCGGCGAGACGGACGCAGCCGAGGGCGACTGGACGCCCGGAGAGACCATACATCCCATCGAGGTTGACCGCGACACCCCGCTGAGGATATACCTCGTCAACGTCACCGAGTTCGACCCCATCAACAGCTTCCACACCCACAGCCAGTTCTTCGACTACTACGACCACGGCACGACGCTCCAGCCCACGCACAAGAACGTCGACACAGTGATGCAGAGCCAGGCGCAGCGCGGCATCGTCGAACTCGACTACTCGGATCACGAGCCCGGTCTCTACATGTTCCACGCCCACCAGAGCGAGTTCGCGGAACAGGGATGGATGAGCTTCTTCGAGGTGGTCGAATGAACCTCCGGCGCGCCGCGCTCGCGTTCGCGCCGTTGGTTCTGCTCGCCGTCGCAGTCGGCGCGCTTCTCGTCGCGTCCCCGGGATTCGACCGCGGCGGAAGCCCGCCCGACGTTACCGTCACCCATCACACGGTACCCGACGACGAGACCATCGTGCTCCACGTCACCAACAACGGCCCCGAAGACGTGACCATCAGCCAGGTCATGGTCGACGGAGCCTACTGGAGCCACTCCGTCGAAGGCCGGGGAGACACTCCGGAGACGCTCGCGCCGCGCGACTCCGCCCGCGTCGTCGTGCCACGCCATCTGACGCTCAGCCCCGACAACGAGATGGACGTCACCCTCCTGCTCTCGGGCGGCGAGACAGTGACGCACGAGCTGGTCGGCGTGCAGACGACGTCGGGACTCGACGGCTCGGCGCTCCGACTGCTCGCGCTAGTCGGCGTCTTCGTCGGCGTGATACCAGTCGCCATCGGAATGCTCTGGTACCCGTTCATCGCGGCGATGTCGAAACGCCGGCTCCACGCCGTGCTCGCGTTCGCCGCCGGAGTGCTCGCGTTCCTCGCCGTCGACGCGTCTTTCGAGGCGTTCGAAATAGCCGTGCGCGTGCCGGGAGTGTACAGCGGCGCCGCGCTCGTCGTGTTGAGCGCGCTGGCCGCCCTCCTGCTCGTGCAAGCGGTCAGCGAGAGGTTCGAGGGCAGCGGCCTCCGGGTCGCCTACCTCGTCGCCGTCGCGATAGGTCTCCACAACCTGGCGGAGGGACTCGCCATCGGAGGCGCGTACGCCGCCGGAAGCCTGTCGCTCGCGGCGTTCCTCGTCGTCGGCTTCATGCTGCACAACGTCACCGAGGGGCCCGCCGTCGTAGCGCCTCTCGCCGACGAACGACGTCCAGCGCTGTACCACTTCGCTGCGCTCGGCGTAGTCGCGGGCGCGCCCGTGATACTCGGCGGATGGATAGGAGGGGCGTTCCGCCACCCCGCGGTGTCCGCGGTCTTCGTCGCCGTCGGCGTCGGCGCGATACTCCAGGTCACCTGGGAGCTAGCCGGCCTCGTACGGGACGACGGCGGCCGGGTGGCAACGCCCGCGAACATGCTCGCGTTTCTCGCCGGTGCCGTCGTCATGTACGCGACGGGCTTGTTCGCGGCGCTATAGCGCGCAAGCCCTTAGTCCGCGCGCCCACAACGGCGTAACGGTGAACGCGACGGCGGTAGACGCCACATACTACGGAGTCGACGTACACAGCGGCAGCGTCCGCGGGGACAGTCAGTCGTACGCCCTCGTCCGGCTCGAGATAGACGGCGGAGACGCCTCGATAGACAGAGACGTCGTCAGCTACCGAAAGCTCCTTCGCGAGATATCACGGGAGCACCCCGCGGCCGTCGCCACCGACAACGTCTACGAGCTAGCCGAGGACAGCGACGACCTCGTGAGGCTGCTGTCCGGCCTCCCGGAGTCCACCGACCTCGTCCAGGTTACCGGCGCCGAGCGACCGGATTCGCTGTCGCGCGTGGCGTCACGACACGACGTGGAGTACGGCAAGAAACCGATAGAGGAAGCCGAGGCGTCGGCGTGGCTCGCCGCCCAGAACGTCGGGTGCGTCGTAAGGGCGTACGGCGACGCCACCAGGGTGAAGGTGTCGCGCGGCAGGTCGCCGGGCAAGGGCGGCTCGAGCGCCGACCGGTACACGCGGAGGATACACGGCGCAGTCCGGTCTCGGGCGCGCGAGATACGTGACAGGCTCGACGAAGTCGGGCTCGACTACGACGTCGACGTCACCGAGAAGTACGGCGGCTACTCCAACGCGGTTTTCGACGTCGACGCGCCGCCGAGCGAGGTGCCGGCGTCTTCGAAGCGCTCGGGAGACGTGCGCGTCGAGGTCAGCCGGCCCCGTAGAGACGGAGTCGAGTTCGAGCCGCTGGTGGAACGCCGCGACCACGTGGTCGTGGGAGTCGACCCTGGTACGACGACGGCGGCCGCCGTCGTGTCGCTAGACGGCGACGTGCTCGACGTAGCTAGCTCGCGCGAGTGGAGTCCCTCGGCCGTCGTCGAGTGGATAGTCGAACGCGGACGCCCCGTACTCGTCGCCTCCGACGTCACTCCGATGCCCGGCTCCGTCGAGTCGATACGGCGTAGCTTCGACGCCGCGGGATGGACTCCCGACAGCGACCCCAGCGTCGACGAAAAGAAACGAGTGGCCGCCGGCCACGGCTGCTCGAACGACCACGAGCGCGACGCCCTCGCCGCCGCCCTGCTGTCGCTGTCCGAGCACGGTGAGACGCTCGACAAGGTCGAACGCAAGACGCCGTCAGACCTCGACCCAGGAGAGGTCTTCGGCCGCGTCGTCGCCGAGGAACGCACGGTCGAGTCCGTCGTCGCCGAACTCCGTGGCTCCGACGAGGAAGACGACGAAACCGAAGCGCGGTCGAAGGAGCGCGAGCGAGCCATCGAGCTCGAACGCCGCGTCGGAGAGCTCACGGAGGAGATAGAGAACCTGAAGACCGAGCTACGGCGGAGGGACGAACGCATCGACGAACTGGAGGAAGAGGTTCGACGCGAGCGCCATGAACAACGACGCGACGTCCGCGAGCGCCGCGAGGTCAAGCGCCTAACGCGCGAGAACGAACGACTGAGGTCGAAGCTCGACTCGGCTCGCGAGACGGAGGAAGAGCTACGCGGCAGGCTCGACCGACTGAAGAAGCTCTGGCGCGTCGAGCACTCCGACCTGTCGGGCGCCAAGGAAGGCTACGTAGTCGTCAAGGTCGTCGACGAGTTCACGGGTAACGCGCTCGACGCCGCGGAAGAGAGCTTCGGCTTCGCGGAAGGCGACGTCGTACTGCTGTCGAACGCCGGCGGCGCGGGATGGAGCACCGCCGAACGCCTGGCTTCGACCCGCCCTCGCGTCGTCCTCGTGGACGAAGGCGAGCTGTCGGAGGCAGCCGACGCCGTCTTGTTCGACGCCGGCGTGCCCGTCGCCGACGCCGACGGAGTTCCGACGCGACGTGTCGACGACCTCGCTCTCGCGCGCGAGGAAGACGTCGAGGCCGCCGTCGACGAGTGGCGCGAGGACGCCGCGAGACGCTCGCGGAGGGAGAGCGAGGAGATGGTCGACGAACTCATCGCGGAGTACCGGCGTAGTCGCAGGGAGTCCTGACGTCAGACTCCTTCCTCCCCCACTAGCGGGACGAACCGCACGCCTACGTCGGCTTCTGTCTCCAGGTCGTCGCCGTGTCTTTCGACGACGTAGAGCGTCTGGGCTCCGCGGCCGACGGGGAGGACGGCGCGGCCGCCGTCGCGTAGCTGGCCCTCGAGAAAACCAGGTATCTCGGGCGCGGCGCACGTGAGGTAGACGCGGTCGTAGGGCGCGGCCGCCTCGTACCCCCTGGAGCCGTCTCCTACGACGACGGTGACGTCGCCGTAACCCGCGCGCCTCAGGCTGTCTCGCGCCTCGGCCGCGAGCCCACGGTGGTACTCTACTGTGTAGACGTTGTCTGCACCCGCTATGGCGGCTACGACGGCGGCGTGGTAGCCGCTCCCCGTGCCTACCTCGAGCACCCTGTGGCCTCGTTCGACCTCGAGGCGCTCTGTCATCATCGCGACCATGTGCGGTGCGCTTACCGTCTGGCCTTCGCCTATCGACAGCGGTGCGTCGCGGTAGGCGAGCGACGGCGACGCGTCGACGAACTCCGCGCGGTCGACGTCTCGCATCGCGCGTTCGACGTCTGGGGACTCGACGTAGCCGCTTTCCACGAGGGCGTCGACCATCGAGTCGTTTGTGGGTTCAGTCGACCCGGCCATACAGCCGCTTCACCTCCTTCGCGAGCGCGTCGTCGCCCTCCAGCCGGAACCGGTCGCCGGTGGAGTGCACGAACGCCGTTATCTCGAACTCGGTGTCGTCGACTGTCTCGCGATCGCCCACCTCGAACGTGTAGTCGCCGGGCACCCGGAGGCCGTGGCTCGTCGACGTGCCGTCCTCGTGGAGCGTCACCGGTACCTCGACGTTGTCTACGACGCGCGTCCACACGGTATCGACGTCTTCGGCTTCGGCGACGTCGACCCTTCCGTCCGAGGTGTCTATCGCCGTGACTTCGACGCCGTAGACGCCGTCTTCGGTCTCGAGCACGCGTTCGATGCCGACGGCGACGTGTCCCTCTATCGACGCACGAGTGGATATCGACGTCTCGCCCTGGCTGACGACTACGTCGACGTCGACGGAGTCGTCGACTGCGCGTACCTTGTGGACGTGGCCGCACGCCCCGCACTCGACGGTGGCGCGGCCGTTCGACGTCAGCACCTCGTGTTCGCCGTACAGGCCGCACGCGGGGCAGTCTGCTTGCATCTGCCGGTGTTAGGACGTCTCGTGTATAAAGGCCTGTGCACGGGCGACGCCGCCGGGAGTCTTGACGCCGGCCATCGATGCACGGCGCTGGTTTTTAACGCAAGAGTAAACTGACGCACCGTGGAAATCCAATCGACATGGAATTCGACAGGGTCGACGTTCCCGAGGAGGGCGAGCGCGTAGAGGCCGACGGAGACGAGATAGAAGTGCCCGATGACCCCGTGATACCGTACATCACGGGCGACGGCATCGGCACCGACGTCACGCCGGCGGCGCGCCACGTGCTCGATGCCGCCGCAGAGGCCACCGGCCGGGAGATACACTGGACGGAGATATACGCTGGCGAGCGCGCGGAAGAGGAGTACGGAGAGCTGTTGCCCGACGAGACGCTCGAAGCCATACGTTACTTCCGCGTTGCTTTGAAGGGGCCTCTGACGACGCCCGTGGGAGAGGGGTTCCGGTCGCTCAACGTCGCGATACGGAAGGACCTCGACCTGTACGCGAACGTCCGACCGGTCTACTACCTCGAGGGCGTTCCGTCGCCAGTGAACTCGCCGGAGGACGTCGACATGGTCGTGTTCCGTGAAGCGACGGAGGACGTCTACTCGGGCATCGAGTGGGAGAGCGGCAGCGAGGGCATGAAGCGCGTTCAGGAGTTCCTGAACGAGGAGATGGGGGAGGACGTGCCCGGCGACGCCGGTATAGGCGTCAAACCCATAAGCGAGCGCAAGACGAAGCGTCTCGTGAGGAAGGCGATCAAGTACGCGCTGGAGCGCGGCAGGGACAGCGTCACTATCGTGCACAAGGGCAACATAATGAAGTACACGGAGGGCGCGTTCCGAGACTGGGGCTACGAGCTAGCCGAGGAGGAGTTCCCCGACGAGACTATAACGGAGGACGAGCTCTGGGAGGAGCACGACGGCGAGCACCCGGGCGACGTCGTCGTGATGAAGGACCGTATCGCGGACAACATGCTCCAGCAGCTTTTGATCCGGACGGACGAGTACGGCGTGCTCGCGATGCCGAACCTCAACGGAGACTACCTGTCGGACGCCGCCGCCGGCCAGGTTGGCGGCCTCGGTATCGCGCCGGGCTCGAACATAGGCGACGGCATGGCGGTGTTCGAACCGGTGCACGGCAGCGCTCCGAAGTACGCGGGACAGGACAAGGTGAACCCGACGGCGATGATCCTGACGGGCCGTATCATGTTCGAGTACTTCGGCTGGTACGAGGCCGCCGACATGATACGCGACGCAGTCGAGGAGACGATAAAGGACCGGACGGTGACCTACGACATCGACCGCCAGATAGAGGGCGGCGAACGCGTGTCGACGAGCAGTTTCGCCGAGCTAGTCGCCGAGAAGATATAGAGCCGGAGAGAGACGCGGACAGACTTATATAGGTTCGTTTCCTTCTTAGGGCGGGATGGCTAGCACCGACCGAACGACGGAGGCGTCCTGTAGAGAGCTCACAGAGTACGTGAGAAGTCAGGCGCACGACGCGCTACGGACGGTTTTCTACTACGAGGGCGCGGACGGCGAGCTACTCTACGTCCGACCGGACGTCGCAGGCGAAGTCGAAGACGGAGTCGAACGCATGCACGGCTTCCTGCGCGACGCACTCGAAGACCGCTCCACGCTCGAATCGATATGCGAACTCGGCCTCGTCCGCGGTAGCGTGCGCATCCTCGACGACGGCTTCCTGCTGCACTTTCCGCTCGGCGACGACAGCGGGTGGGCGATAACCGTCGACAGACACGGAGGCCGCAAGCTACCCGAGATAGTCGACTACTGCAGGAACCGGCTCCGTGAACTACGATGAAGCCATAGACCGCGGCGCCGTCTCGTTCGACGCAGGCGAATACTACGAAGCACACGAGGTGTGGGAGGAGGCGTGGCTCGAAGCCGAAGGCCGCGACAGACTGTTGCTCCAGGCGCTCGTCCAGACGGCGGCGGCGTACGTCCAGCACGAACGCGGCGAGAGACGAGCCGTCGCCAGCCTGTCGGCGAGCGCCCAGGACTACCTCGACGGCCTGCCTCGCTCGTACCTGGGCGTCGACGTCGAACGCCTGCGCGACGTGCTACGGGAGACGAACGAGAGAGCGCGGACTTCGATAGACTCCGACGGCTGGACGCCGCTCATGCTACGGCACGTCGACGTACCGAGAGCCGGCGAAGCAGACTGACCGCGGGCGACTCAGCCGAAGCCGTCCAAGCCCGGGGAGCCGTCACCCGTCTCCTCGGCTTCTTCGTAACGCGGGTCGGTGCCCCGGACGACGACGGCGCTGTTCCAGTTGGCGCTGCCCTCCAGGCCGTCGTTCCAGCCTTCCTTGACCTCGACGTTCGTCATCACGACTTCGTCGCCCGCCATCACGTCGACGTCGGCGTGCTCGCCCCAGAGCGCGACGCGAAGTTCGCCCGACGCGTCGCGAATCCGGAGGTTCCGGACGCGGCCCACGGAGCCGTCGTCACGGTCGAAAGTACGTATCTCGCCTGCGTCTGTGACCACGCCCGCGACGTCGTACGTGCCTCCTTCCTCCACCTCGTCTATCGGCGTACCCTGGGGTTCGAACTCGACGTCGCTCTCGATGGCTTCGACCGCGCCACGGCCGCCGACGTGCACCTCCACGGCGCCGTCGCGTGTCCGGGTGTAGCCGCCCTCGACCGAGGCGACGTCGCCGGCGGTGAACTCGCCGGCGTCGTCCGCGCGTTCGTCCCAGAGAGTCACGCGTATCCAGCCGGATTCGTCGCCGAGCACGAGGTTGGACACCCGGCCTTCGCTGCCGTCGTCGCGCGAGAACGTGTTGACGTCGGTGGTCGCGAGCACCTCGCCTTCCAGCGACACCTCGTTCATGTCGTCCTCGATTTCCGCGATAGACTCGACTTCGCCTCCTACCTCGACGTCGACGTCGCCGTCCTCGTCTATCTCGGCGCGGAGCGCGCTGACCTCGACGCCGCCGCGGAAGCCCTCCTTCGGCCGGCCGCGTACCTTCAGGACGTCGCCGACCGAGAGCTCGCCGGCGGCGTCCGCCATCTCGTCCCAGAGCGCGACGCGGACCTCGCCGGTCTCGTCTCGAACGTGTACGTTGACGACGCGGCCGTCCTCCTCGTCGTCGTCGCGCTCGAAAGTCCTGCGTTCGCCGACGCGCGTCACCTTGCCGACGAAGCCCACCTCGTTCTGGTGCGGCGTTATCTCGTCGACGTCGTAGACGCGGTCCTCGTTCGCCTCGTGCGCGACTAGCTTCGCCGCCGTCTCGGCGTCACAGAGACCGCCCATCTGCTCGACCTTGGCGTCGACGGCTTCGCGGAACTCCTCCTCGCCGACGTCGGGCGAGTGCTCCTCGTAGACGCGCGAAACCGGGTCCTCTGTCTCGCCCTCCATGTTTGGCGTGGCTACGGGCGGACGGGTCTTAGTGGTTGTTATGGTAAGGTCGGACTCCATCGCCTCGAAGACGTCAGGGTTGTTCAAGAGGCGTCGTCCTTCCCCTCCACGTCGATGATCAAGGTGTACGGAACGGTGTGCTCGTTTTCCGAGACCAACCCCTCGGTAGACACCGACATGGTCTCCTCCACGCGGTACTCTCCCTGCGGGAACGCGACCTCGTAGGTCTCGGAGAGGGTCTCGCCGGGTTCGACCTCGGTATTCAGGCCTATGGAGTTGACCTCGAGCCCCATCGGCCCTGCGTACACGTGACCGCTCTCCTCGTAGGCTTCGGACCACACGACGAGCGCACGGTCGTCGCCGGACGCCTGTTCCGCCCTGAGGACTCCGAACGGAGCCGGGGCACCGCTGAATATCTCGACGGAGTCACCGGAGGTGTTCGTGACCGAGAGTTCGAACGTCGCGGCGTCTTCCGGACGGTACAGGCTCCAGACCTCCTCCCTGAGCGCCTGTATCTCTTCTTCGTCTTCGGACTCGTGCGCCTCCTCGTACCTCTCCCGGAACCCCTCCAGGTCCTCCTCCGACGGCGGGGTGTGCACATCCCCCCTGTCTCCATCCACGACCTCCACGGATAGCTCGACGGGTGCTGCGTCGTAGTCGGGTTCGAGCACGTCCGGCTGGTGGGCTTCTCCGTCGACCAGGAAGTAGGAGTCGCCGACCTCGTCCTCGAAGCCGTCCGGCAACCCGTCGCCTCGGTACTCGCCGTCGACCGCGGCCTCCACGACGTCGGCGGCCTCCGCCGACAGGTCGTCGAGACCCCGGACGTCCGAGACGTCGTAAAGCTCCTCCAGAGGTACGTGTTCAGCGGATAGCTCGTAGGGCGCACCCGGGTCGTCTTCCGTGACGTGTAGTTCCACGAGAACGTCGACCTCAGTGGGGTCCTCCGACCCGGCTTCCGGCACGCCGAGGTATGTGGTTTCGTCGAGGAAGTCCCGGAGTTCGTCCCCGATAGAGGTGGTGCGGTACTCCCCCGTGCCGGCGAAACCGGTTCCGTCTCTCTCGACGACGGAGTTCGCCATACTGACTATCTGCTGGTTGTCGGTGCCGAGCGTGCGGATGACGTCGTCGCTCATGCTCACAACCTCATCCTCGTCGACCTCTTCGGGAGAGCGGTCGGACTCCTCGCCGGAGACGACGTACTCCGGGAGGCTGTAGCTGAGTTCGTACACGTCGCCGTCGTCTCTCACGAAGTCGACGTCCTCAAGCTGCTCCAGTAGCTCCGGCTCCGGGTCCTCGATCTCGACGACGCCGTCCTCCACGGCCTCCGAAACCCTAGTGCTCGCGGGCTCGTCTAGCTCCGTGACCTCGACTGCGTCGCTGGCTTCGACGGACTGCTTCGACACCGTGGTCACGACCACGGACGGGTGCTCTACGGTCACCACGAAATTCCCGTCTTGAGACGAGGTTTCGTCGCCGTCTTCCGAGCCGTCGGTGGCTCTTTCGTTGCCGAGCTCCTCCAGGCATCCCGCGAGAGCGGGCGCAGCGGCGACGGCGAGGAAACTACGTCTACGCATACCTGAAGGGTTTGAAGCGGTCACTCAAACAAGTTTCGTGCCTAAAACAGCCGTTTCAGTCAAACTGAAGGGCGGGAGTCAGAAGAAAGTTCAGACGCCCGCGCCGATGGCCTCGGCCTGCTCGTGGTACCGGTTCCGTATCGTGACCTCGGTGACGTTCGCGGCGTCGGCGACCTCCTTCTGCGTCCGCTTGTCGTTGCAGAGTATCGACGCTAGGTAGATGGCTGCGGCGGCGTACCCCGTCGGGCTCTTGCCGCTGAGCAGGCCTTTCTCCGCTGTCTCCTCGATGATGTCGATGGCCTTCTGCTGGACCTCCTCGCTCAAGCCGAGTTCGCTCGCGAACCTCGGCACGAACTCCGCGGGGTTCGTCGGCCCTATCTCGAGGTCTAGCTGTCGGGCGATGTACCGGTAGGTGCGCGCTACCTCCTGCTTGTCGACGCGCGACACCTCGCTTATCTCGTCGAGCGAGCGCGGTATGTTCTCCTGCCGGCAGGCGGCGTACAGTGCCGACGCGCTCACGGCTTCGATGGAGCGGCCGGGCAGGAGGTTCTCGTCGAGCGCCCTCCGGTATATCATCGAGGATATCTCGCGCGTGCTCTCGGGTACGTTGAGCGACGACGCCATCCGGTCTATCTCGCCGAGCGCGAACTGGAGGTTGCGTTCCTTCGAGCCGCTCGTGCGGATGCGGTTCTGCCACTTCCGCAGCCGCTTCATCTGGGCGCGGCGGTCCGCCGACAGGGACTGGCCGAAGGCGTCCTTGTCCCGCCAGTCGATGTTCGTCGTGAGGCCCTTGTCGTGCATCCTCTTGGTCATCGGGGCTCCGACGCGGCTCTTGTCGTCGCGTTCGTCGCTGTCGAACGCCCTCCACTCGGGGCCGCGGTCGACCTGGTCCTCCTCGACGACGAGTCCGCAGTCGTCGCAGACGACCTCTGCGCGCTCTTCGTCGCGCACGAGGTTGTCGCTGCCGCACTCGGGGCAGGTTACCTCTTCCTCGCGTTCTTCTTCGTCCTCCTCGGTCTGCTCGCGCTCGTAGGCGCGCACCGACTCGCGAGTCGACTCGTCTCTAACCGTCATATTTATACTTAGCATATCGACCCATATAAGCCCTTCCCTTACCTGGAGTAAGACGCTCGCTCGGCGGCGCAAAACGGCGACGAAGACCTAACAACACCTTCAAACCGAGCGCACACGAGCCTACGCCAGGATGAGCGTCATAAGCGTGTCCGTCGACGACGACCTGCTCGACGACATCGACGACTACGTCGAACGACACGGATACAGCGGACGGAGCGAGCTCGTCAGAGAGGCCACTCGAAACCTAATGGGAGAGCTACAGGACACAGGGCTCGAAACACGCAAGCTCGTCGCCACGGTGACCGCGATATACGACTTCGACGAAGACCACGCCGCCGAACACAAGATGACCGAGATGCGCCACGACTACGAATCCCAGGTCAAGGGCAACGTCCACAGCCACATAGGCGACGACCACTGCATGGAGCTGTTCGTCCTCGAAGGCGACCTGGACACGGTGCGAGAGTTCGTCGCCGGACTCCGTACCACGCCCGGCGTGCTCTCGATAAACTACAGCGTCAACCCCATAGACGACCTGTCGTAACCCCACCTCTCTCCGTCGTAACCCGGCTCCCTCGGACATCCGAAAGCCTCCTCCAGCCCCCGGACCAAAGCCTGCCTCTGACCGCGTTCGACGCGAGCCAGAGAGTCCGCCCTGGAAACCGCACGCGGCACGCCGTTCGACGCCACCTCCTTGAGCAGCTGACGTCGCAGCGACTCGCGTACCCCCGGGTCCCGAACTAGAGCGAGCGGAGCCTCGACCTTGAAAACGAGTCCATCTTCGGGCTCCCGCACCATCATCTGACACGGCAGGTAGTCCTCGGCGTCTAACTCGCCCGACAGCGCCGACGGCGAACGCCACGACCGGTCGGCGTAGAACTCCGACACGAACCAGTTCGAACACGTCAAACGGCCTTCGACGTCGGGTTCGAGCGCGAACCGATAGAAGCCCGCGTCCGTCGACCACGGACATCCGCTCAGACACCGTACCACGGCGCTGCTAGACGGGTTCTTCACGAAGCCCGCGAGCGCTACGTCGTCCTCCACCGCACGGTCGACCAACCAGGCGTAGTTCGAAAGCACCTCTCGCGTGAGATCGCTCTCGCCTACGACGGGTTCGCCTCCGGCAATCCACCTCAACAGACCCTTCGGATACAGCGGGCCGTCGAGGTACAGCAGGTCTTCCACCCGGTCCCAGCACCGGCGCGCGTGACGCGACTCCGCCAGATACAGCGCGAAAGCGTGCGTCGCCTCCGAACGCAGGCTGGGAATCTGGCTCGGGACGCGCACGACCTCCGCGATGGCGGCACCGTCGTCGAACTCCAGGTGTTCGTCACCCAGGGACACCGACGCGTCCGAGGTGTAGACCGACTCGACGACCGACCGCCTGCGGTGCAACGAGACGTCGGAGGGAAGCGACGCCATCGCCGCGTGCGCGACGTCGACCACGAGGCCGTTGTAGAAAGACACGGGGTTCAAAGTACCCGAGTCTACAGCGTGCTGCGTCGCGAACTCGTCGTCCTCGAGAGCCACCTCCCTCGGGTCTACGCTGTATCGGGCGAGCGACTCCACGGGATACAGCACGCGTTCGCCGTCGTCGACGAGCGGGTCGAGAGCGCTCCAGAGGTCGTCGGCGACCTCGTCCTGCCGGGAGTCGTCGTAGCCAGCCTCTACCTCACCCGCCAGCCGCGAGACTCCGTCGAAGTGAACCGACTCGAAGGGCATGTCCGGAGTCCGACGGCCGACTCCATAGTATCATCGGAGGACTTCGACGTAGAGGAATAGGTCCCAGGAAGACGAGGCTGGCGAGGTCGCCGGGCGACGTCGACGGGCACGGGAAGCCCGGAGAACAGCTAGCAGAGGTCGTTGACGACGTAGACCACGCCTTCGTCTGTCGAACTCACGCCGATTCCGTTGTGGTCGTACGACGAACTCAGGTAGGTCTGAAGTCGATCGCCACTCCAACGGTCGACCGCCGCCGCGGCGACGCGTTCCTCTACCGAGCCGTCGTACTCGTCGGCCTCCGAAGGCGTCACGCCAGCGACGTTCTCGGCACCCTCGTGCCAGTCGCCCACGATGTCGTACAGGTGATAGTTACGCACCGTCTGGCGGTCGGACGCCGTCGACACCGTCGTAGTGAGGATGCCCGTCCTCGTCACCTCTCCGCTCTCGTCGTTAGTGAGGTCCACCTCGTCGCCCCGCGAGAACGGGTAGTCGCCGCTGTCCTTGTGACACGTGGTCGCGCCGTTCCTCGACATCCTCTCGACGCGGTTCCTCAGAGACGCACGGGAAGGCAGCGAGTCCGACTCGACGTCGCCCGTGTGAGCCTGGAGGTCGATGTTCCTCGCTAGCGTGTCCGCGTACTCCTGGGCCACGTCGCCCAGAGCGCGGTCGGCCGAAAGTTCGTCCGCACGGTCGCGGTCTGCGCGTTCTGCCTCGATCAACGACCTTACTTCTCGTGCGACGGCGTCCTCGTCGACGTCCGCGTACTCGCCGACGTCACTTTCGTTGGAGCCACCTAGCTCCGTGGGACCAAGGTCGACGGCCGCGCTGGTGTTGTTCTCGGAGGCGTTCTCGACCTCGACGAAGCCATCGGAGCTCATCTCGAGCTGAGCGGGGAACGGTGACACCGGGCTCTGCTGTCCGCCGCGTACCTCGCTTCCCGTCGAAGTCGTGCGCGGCGCTATGTGGGCCGTCACGCTGACCTCGAACATGTCGTCGCTCGTGGGCCTGTAGAACTGGTCGTCCGCCCAGCTGAGGACGTTCTGGAGGTCGTCCTCGACGTCCCCGGACGCCCATCCGGGTAGTTCGTCGACGGCCTCGTAGTCGTCGTCGAGCCTGTCGGCGTACTCGACGCTACGTCCCATCGAGCGCGCTCTGTCGAGCTCGTCCTCGAAGTCGCTCCTCTCGGAGTTTATCTCGTTGAGCTTGCGGTCGCGTTCTTCCCTGAGATCCCAGTGCCTCGTGGCACTGGCCTCGTCTATCTCCTCGCGGTAGTCCTCCTTTACGTCCTCGCGTTCGTCCTCCCAGTCGTCGAGGAAGTCCTCGTGCACCTCGTCTAGTTCTTCCTCTAGCTCCGTCGCCAGCAGGTTCTCTGCCTTGCCCCTGGTCTCCAGGAAGGGCGTGTCGGAGATCATCCTGACCTCGTCTCCGACGCTGTTGAGACGGGCGTATCCGACGTCGCGTCCGTCGTGAGTTATCTCGACGTCGACGAAGTCGGCGTTGACGTTGCTGGTGTAGGCTATGACGAACTCTTCCGAGCCCTCGTCTACCAGGTAGTCGACGCCTGCCTCGACGTCGGAGTCGCCGAGAGTGCGGTCCTCGAGGCTCCACTCGCTGTTGTCGAAGATGACCTGATCGTCGTCGCCGTCGACTGCCCGCGCGGTCACGAGCACCTCTTCACCGTACTCGACGCCGCTGAAGCCCCCTGCTCCGCCTTCTCCGCCGCTGTCTGCGTACAGGTCTCGGGTCCCGTCTTCCGCCTCGCCTCTGGCGACGAGGCGTTCGGTGTCGAGGACGAGCGTGTCACCGGGTTCGTAGAGGTAGCCGCGTGCCGTCGCCGTGCCTCCGAAGTCCACCTCGACTCTCTCGCCCGGTACCTCCTGCCTGAGTTGGACGACGACTCGCTCCCTTTCGGCGTCGAAGTCGACGTCGACGTAACCCGAGTCTACGCCTTCTACGTCGGCTATCTCGCTCTCGTTGTCTCCGTTTGCTTCGTCCGTAGCGTTCCCGTCCGTCGTGTTGGTTTCGTTAGACGCCTCGGATTCCTCCTGGGCATCGACGTGGTACTCCGGCGTGCCGAAGTCGACGGCCTCGGTGCATCCCGCGAGGAACAGGGTGGACGCTAGGAGAACTAAGAGAACTAGATGCCTGCGATTCACGCCGCTCTTCATCGTGAAGTTACCTTTCGAGAGGAGTAATATAAGTCTTGTGTAGGGGCGGGCCCGCGTGCGCGGTCCACCCGGGCCGTCGCCCGACACCGCAGGCGGGACCGCGTGACTGAAACCAAGTAGCTTATTACTCCAGGCGGGATAACTCCGGGGGAAGAATGGGTAACGGCAAGTACGCAGCCAGGAAGCTAAAGGGAGACCGGCAGAACGACCGGTGGAAGGACCGCGGCTACGCGAGACGAGCGCGCGGACTGACCGAGAAGACGGACCCGCTCGGAGGCGCCCCGCAGGCGCGCGGCATCGTTCTAGAGAAGGTGGGCATCGAGGCCAAGCAGCCGAACAGCGCGATACGCAAGTGCGTCCGCGTACAGCTCATCAAGAACGGGAAACAGGTGACGGCGTTCTGTCCGGGCGACGGCGCTATATCGTTCATCGACGAGCACGACGAAGTCACGATCACCGGTATCGGAGGCGCCCGCGGCGGAGCGATGGGCGACCTCTCGGGAGTCAACTACAAGGTTGCGAAGGTCAACGGCGTCGCGCTCATCGAGATGGTGCGCGGCAACAAGGAGAAACCCGTACGATGACCGAGGCGAAGCTGTTCGGCCGCTGGGACGTCGGCGACGACGACATAGAGTTCTCGGACCGCTCGACCGAGCGCTACATCGACGTCTCGCCGGTGGCGCACACGATGGGTCGGCACGCCGACAAGCAGTTCGAGAAGAGCGAGCTCAACGTCGTCGAACGCCTGGCGAACCGGCTGATGGCGGACGGACCGAACACGGGCAAGAAGGAGCAGTCGATCGGAATCGTACGCGAGGCGCTCGACGAGATAGCTGACCGAACAGACGAACACCCGGTGCAGGTGCTCGTGCGCGCCGTCGAAAACGCAGGGCCGCGAGAGGAGACGGTGACGCTCAAGTACGGCGGAATCTCGGTGCCGAAGGCCGTAGACGTCGCGCCGCAGCGCCGGGTCGACCAGGCGCTGAAGTTCATCGCCGACGCCGTCGTTCAGGGTAGCTACAAGAACCCCCGTGACGCCCACGAGGTGCTCGCCGACGAGATACTGTCGGCGGCGAACTACGACGTCGAGTGCTCCTCCATAGCGAAGAAGGAGGAGGTAGAGCGCGTCGCCGCCGCCGCACGTTAGCCGGACGGCGCGTCGTTTTCAGAAGATATAAGCGCGGACGCCGGCTTCCTCTGTACACGTAGACGCGTGATGAAGCGCGTTAGCGCTGAACGAGGTGACAAGGAATGCCAGTATACGTAAAGTTCGAAGTACCGGAAGAGCTACAGGAGAGGTCGCTCGACGCCCTGGAGACCGCGAGGGACACCGGCAGAGTGAAGAAAGGCACAAACGAGGCGACGAAGGCGATAGAGCGCGGCGAAGCCGACCTCGTACTGATAGCCGAGGACGTCCAGCCCGAGGAGATAGTCATGCATCTCCCGGCGCTGTGCGACGAGAAAGGCGTGCCTTTCGTCTACGTCGGCCAACAGGACGAGCTAGGCCACGCCGTCGGCATCGAGGTCGGTACCGCGGCTGCGGCGATAGTCGACTCCGGCGAGGCCTCGGACGACGTCGAGGACATCGCGGAGAAGGCCGAGAACCTCCGGTAAGATGGAAGCCAAGGAGTGTTCGTTCTGCGGCGGCGAGATAGAGCCGGGCACGGGCCTCGTCGTCGTGTCGAACGACGGCGAGCGCTTCCACCTGTGTTCGTCGAAGTGCAGGAAGAACGCCGACCTCGGTCGCGAGCCCCGCGACGTCGAGTGGACGGAGACCGAGGAGGAGTAGGGTGGAGCGCACGTTCCTGATGGTGAAGCCCGACGCCGTCCAGCGCGGCCTGGTGGGCGAGATAATCTCCCGCGTCGAGAGCCGTGGTCTCCGTATAGCGGCGACGAAGTTCCTGGTGCCGTCGCGCGAGCAGGGAGAGGAGCACTACGCCGAGCACGAGGACAAGCCGTTCTACGACGACCTCGTTGGGTTCATCACGAGCGGTCCCGCGGTGCCGATGGTCGTCGAGGGCGACGACGCCGTCTCCGTCGTCCGCGACATGATAGGTGCGACGGACCCCAGGGAGGCGGCGCCCGGCACGGTCCGCGGCGACCTAGCGCTCGACATCGGACGTAACTGCGTTCACGCCGCCGACAGCCTGGAGAGCGCCGAGCGCGAGATACCGATCTACTTCGACGAGACCGAGATAGTCGACTGGGAGCGCGTCGAGGAAGCCTGGGTATACGAGTAGTTCCCTTTCGGTTGAGTCAGCTTTCCTGTGTTGTTTCTAGCTCGACGGCGGTGCCGTACGCGAGGAGTTCGGCGCTGCTGCCTGCGACCTGCGACGTCTCGAAACGCACGTTGACGACGGCGTCGGCGTCCATCTCGCGTGCGTCTTCGAGCATCCGCTCTATAGCCTGGTCGCGTGTGTCGGTGAATAGCTCGGAGTAGGCTTTGAGTTCGCCTCCCAGGAGGTTGCGTATCGCCTGGGTTATGTCTCTGCCGACGTTCCTGGCGCGCACGGTGTTGCCGCGGGCTACGCCGAGCACCTCCGTCACCTCTTCGCCGGGTAGTGTCTCGGTGGTGGTGTGCTTCACGCTGTGTTCTAGGCTGGATGGCTCTTGGTTCTTGTGTCGGGTAGAACGTGGTGCGCGGCTGCTTCGGTCCGGTTACAGCTTGTCCTCTAGTTCGACGGCGCCGTCTGTCTTGACCCAGGCGAGGGGGTTCCTGGCGTCGTAGAGCACTACTCCGTCTTCGGTGTCGTAGCACTCTATGTTCGACAGCTCTTCGTCGGTGACCTCGCCGGAGCTGGACATGCTGTGTTTTCCTCCGTCGTGCCGTACGACGTCGGGGTATAAAAAACCTTGTTAACCGTTGTCAATCCCGAACTATAATTATGTTCTGTCGTCCCGGGGACGACGCGTCGCCCGAGAGACGACACGACCGACACCGGCCAGAGACACGACGGCCGCACCCGACGACGACCGACCATGAAATCACTTTTGACGCCACCAGACGTACGCCGCGCATGGACGACGGCCAGTCGGGCCTCGGGAGGTTCGACGGAGACCGAGGGGACGCCACCGAGAAACCCGGGGCGAACGAAGCCGAGAGACACGACGCCGTCGGACTCGAGATAGGCGTCACACGCGTCGACTACACCGTCGAAGATACCGACGACGGACCGCGACCCGTCGTACACGTCTTCGGGCGGACGACCGACGGCGAAGTCCGACACGTCGAAGTCACGGGCTTCCAGCCCTACTTCTACGCACCGAGCCACGAGGTAGACGACGCCGAAGACGAACGAGTCGTCGACGTCGAAGATGGCTACACCTCGATAGAGGGCGAGGAGATGAGCCGGGTATACACCAGGATACCCGCCGACGTCGGCGAGATACGCGACAGCTACACCCACCACGAAGCCGACATACTCTTCCCCAACAGGTTCCGTATAGACCTCGGCGTCAAGAGCGGTCTCCGCGTACCCGACGCCGACGAAGACACCGTCAACCCGCGCGTCGACGTCGAAGAGGTGGAGGCCGCAGACGTCGAGGCCCCGGCGCGAGTGATGGTCGTCGACATCGAAGTCGAGGACAGACACGGCTTCCCCGAGGACGGAGAACAACCCCTCATTTGTCTCACGGCCTGGGACAGCTTCGAGCGCGTCTACCACGTCTTCGTCTGGCACCCGGAGGACGGCACGGAAGTCGACGGCGTCTCGCTCGACGTCGACGTCGAACACGAGGTACACGAGTACGCCGGCGAGGAAGAGATGCTCGCGGGCTTCCTCGACTACCTCGACAGCCGGGACCCCGACGTGACCACGGGATGGAACTACGACGACTTCGACGCACCCTACCTCATCGACCGCCTCGACCGCCTCGGCATGGAGAGCGACCGCCTGTCGCGCGTCGGCGAGGTGTGGCACACCGGCGGAGGCTGGGGAGGCCCCACCATCAAGGGCCGGTCGACGTTCGACCTCCTCTACGGCTACCAGCGAATGAGGTTCACCGAGCTAGAGAGCTACAGGCTCGACGCCATCGCCGAAGAGGAGTTAGGCGAGAAGAAGGTGACGTACACCGGCGACCTCGGCGACCTCTGGGAGGGCGACCCCGAGCGCCTCCTGAAGTACAACCTCAAGGACGTCGAGCTATGCGTACGCATAGACGACAAGGTCGGAGTCGTCGACTTCTTCCGCGAGCTAGCGCGGTTCGTCGGCTGCTCGCTCGAGGACAGCACGACGCCGAGCGACGTCGTCGACGTCTACGTCCTCAGGAAGGCCCACGGCGAGTTCGTGCTGCCGTCGAAACGCGGCGGAGGAAGCGGAGACGAGTACGAGGGCGGCGAGGTCTTCGAGCCCATCACGGGCATACGCGAGAACGTCGTCGTGCTCGACCTCGCGTCTCTGTACCCGATGTCGATGATAAGCGTCAACGCCAGCCCGGAGACCAAGGTCGACGAAGGGTTCGACGGCCCAGCCTACCACGTCGAGATGCCGGACGGCAGCGTCGTGCGCTTCCGGAAGGACCGCGAGGGCCTGACGAAGGCGATAGTCACCGAGCTTCTCGACGAACGAGACCGGAAGAAGGCGCTGCGCGACAGCCACGAGATGGGCTCTGCCGAGTACGACAAGTACGACGACCAGCAGAACGCCATAAAGGTCGTCATGAACTCTTACTACGGCGTCGCCGGATACAGTCGGTTCCGCCTCTACGACAGCGAGATGGGTGCCGCCGTGACGGCCACCGGCAGGAAGGTCATCGAGCACACGCGCGACGAGGTCGAACGACTCGGACACGACGTCATCTACGGCGACACCGACTCGACGCTCGTCGAGCTAGGTCCCGACCTCTCGCTCGACGAGGTCGTCGAGGTGGGCGGCGAGATAGAGAGCCACGTCAACGAGTCGTACGACGAGTTCGCCGTCGAGGAGTTCGACGCCGAGGCCGACGGCCACCGGTGGGACATCGAGTTCGAGAAGGTCTACGAGCGGTTCTTCCAGGCGGGCCGCAAGAAACGGTACGCCGGCAAGCTCGTCTGGAAGGACGGCGAGGCTCTCGACGAACCCGACGTCGACATAACGGGGTTCGAGTACCGGAGGAGCGACGTCGCACGGATAACCAAACGCGTGCAGGAGGACGTAATCGAGATGATACTCGACGGAGAGGGCTTCGACGAAGTCAGCGACTACCTCCGGGACGTCGTCGCGCGGTTCAAACAGGGCGAGGTCGACCTAGACGACGTCGGAATCCCCGGTGGAATCGGCCAGAAGCTATCGGCGTACGACAGCGACACCGCGCAGGTCAAGGGCGCGCGCTACGCCAACGAGCAGTTCGGCACGAACTTCAAGAGCGGCAGCAAGCCCAAGCGCGTCTACGTAGGCCGGGCCGCCGAGGGCTACCCACCTACCGACGTGATATGCTTCGAGTACCCCGAGCAGGTGCCCGACGGCTTCCGGATAGACCGCGACAAGATGCTCGAGCGAACCGTCCAGAAGCCCCTCGAACGCATCCTCGAGGCGCTCGGCTGGAGCTGGAGCGAGGTCGTCAGCGGCCAGCGGCAGCAGGGACTCGGGAGCTTCGGATGAGCCCGGCCGTATGACCGTCACGTTCGTCTCCGGTGGCACGGGGACGCCCAAGCTGCTCGACGGCGCGCTCGACGTCTGGAGCGGGTTCGACGTCGTCGTGAACACCGCCGACGACGTCTTCGTCTCCGGCAACCTCGTCTGCCCGGACGTCGACACCGTGATGTACACACTCGCCGGAGAGATAGACCGCGAGCGATGGTGGGGGCGCGATGGCGACGTCCATCGGACGCACGAGGCTTTGACGGCCGACGGCGTCGACGTCGACCGCGTCGAAGCCGTCCGGCGTCTAGGCCGCGGGCGCTCGTTCGGCGGCCGAGGCGAGTTCATGCGGATCGGCGACCTAGACCGGGCGACCCACGTCTACCGTACGTCGGCGCTCGACGCCGGCGCGTCGCTCACGGAGGCGACGGCGGAGACGGCCGACTGGCTCGGCGTTCCCGCCGCCGTAGACGTGCTGCCGATGTCCGACGACCCTGTGTCGACCTACGTGGAGGCTCCGGAAGGCGAGATGCACTTCCAGGAATGGTGGATAGCCCGCGACGCCGCGCCGCGGGTGGACGACGTCGAGTTCCGCGGCGCAGGCGACGCCGCTCCGACTTCGGAGGCGGTCGAGGCGCTCGACGGCGACGTCGTGATAGGTCCGTCTAACCCGGTGACGAGCGTCGGACCTCTGCTCTCTCTCGACGGCGTCGAAGAGCGCTTGAAGGATTCGTGGGTCGTCGCCGTGTCGCCTTTCGTCGAGGGCGATGTCGTCAGCGGGCCCGCCGGACGTCTGATGGAGGCCGTCGGATTGGAGGCGTCGAGCGCCGGCGTCTACGACGCCTACTCCGACTTCGTCGACGTCTTCGTGGTGGACGGCGAGGACATCGACGCCGACGTCGAAGTGGTCGACACCGACACGGTGATAGACGGCCCGGGTGACGCCGCGAGGCTCTGCCGGGAGATAGACAGCTTGCTTTAGACTTCGCTCGGCGTCGACCCCGTGTTCAGTCGAACATCTCGTCGGCCAGGTCGTACATCTCCTCGAGGTCTATCTCGTCTCCGCCGACGTCGAGCACCGTTTCGCCGGAGTCGGAGTCCACCTTCTTGGCTTCGGTCTCGTCTGCGTCTTCGGCCTCGTCGTCGGCGTCGTCCCTCGCTTCGGCGCCTACATCGGCCTCGGTCGCGGGACGGCTGCCGTCGTCGGCTTCCTCGCCGGCGTCGGACGCGGCTTCGGCGACGTCTCCGACGTCGAAAGCCTCGGTCCCCCCCGTGAGACCGAGGTCCTCCATCGCCTGGGCTGCCTCGCTCTCCTCGAACTCGCGTTCCGCGCGACGCCGGCTGAGCGAGTCGCTCGGTGCCTCGGCCTCGGCTCCGTCCGTCTCGTCGTCCAGCTTGGGTTCGACGTCCGTGGGTCGCTCGTCGGCGGCGCCCCCGGCTTCCGGCGTCACCTGTTCGACGGCGTCGACGAGAGAGTAGGGAGCGTGGAACGCCGTCGTCGGCCCGAAGACCGTGTCCGGTAGGTCCTCGACGTCTCGTCCGTCGCCGTAGACGCCGTCGTCCGCCCGGTAGTACTTCGTCGGTCGGCCGTTCTTCAGGAGGACTACGCTGCCGTCATCGTCGACCAGGTATCCCGTGAACCTCCGGCGGTGTAGTGCCGACAGCGTGGCCGCCAGACCCGGAGTGAAGTTACGCGCAGGCTCGTCCACAGGGAGTACGACGGGCACCGGCCCGTCTTCGTCGACGACTTCGCTCGGTAGCTGGACTCCGTTTATGGCGTTGGCTACGGCGCGGACGTGGCTCACGAGTTTCGCGCGGTCCTCGTGGTCGATGTCCTTGAGACCGCGGACGACGGAGATCAGGCGTCCGTGTAGCTCGCCGCGGTCGGGGTTTTCGTGTCTGTCGTTGAGGTAGCTGATGCTCGTGGTGAAGACCGTCGCGACGAAGACGAACAGCATCGCGGGGAAGTATGGCGAGTAGATGAAGTCGAGGTGGCCGCCAGCCAGAAGCAGGCTGTATATCAGCAGGAGGACGACTCCGTAGAGACCTACGACGTCTACCTCCGTGAAGAACTCGACGACGTCGGGGTCGTCGAGCCACCGGTAGGCTTCGTACGCGACGACGGCGGCGAGCACGGTGGCGGCCGCCATGGGGTACCAGACGTACTGTCGGACGCCGAGGTACTCGAGGTAGACGTAGCCCGTCGCCAGTAGCAGGACCACGACGCCTACGAGGTCCACGCGTTCGCTCAGTTTGGCGCGGTCGTAGGCGAGCGCTGCTGCGAGCAGGACGACGAGAGCGGCGCCGGCGGTGACTCCCTCGACGGCTCTGACCCCGTTGAGAGCGGAGTATACCGTGACGGCGAACAGGAAGCCCAGGAGGACTACGGCTTTGAGACCGGCTGTCTCGACCACCGTGGAGACGACGCCTCCGTAGCGCCTGTCTCCGGCCGCCCGGACCCTCGGTTGACTCACGCTGTGTATTGAGGCCTGCGGGTTAAGAAGTTTTACCCGTGTCCGCGAGATTAGCTACAGTTGCTGCCGCAAGTCACTCCGAAAGGTCCTCTATTATGTCGTCGGCTTTCTCGAACATCTCCTGTATGTCGACCTCCTGTCCGCCGACGTTGAGCACCTTCTGGCTCTCGCCCGATACCGTCTCGGCTTCCTCGGCCTCGGGTTCGGGCTCCGGGAGTTCCTCGTGCGCTGCCGGCAGTATCGACTCAAGCTGGTTGACCATCGCGTGCGAAGTCTCGTAGACGCGGCAGTCGGCGTCGACGCCCGTGGGCTCGTCGGTGTACTCTCCCTCGACGAAAGAGAGCACGTGGCCCCCGTTCCGGAAGAGATGGAGGTCCTCTCCGTGGAGCGCGTACCCTGTCGTGCGTTCCTCGCGCGCGGCTTCGAAAACCGACTCGGTCGAGGCTTCCCCCTTCCTCCACGTCGGCTCTTCGTCGGGGAGGACTACGGGGACGCCGCCGTACCTGTCCTCTATCTCGGTCGGAAGGCTGTAGCCGTCGAGTTTCTCGGCCATCAGCCTTAGCTGTGACGAGATGTCGGCGCGTACGTCTTCGTCGGCGACGTCCTTGACCTCGCGGAGAACCGCGACGAGAAGCTCGTTGAGCTCGGACTCCGGGCTTACGACTACCTCGCGCCGGACGACGCTGTAGCCCGCTGTGACGGCGAGGAACGTGCTCGCGACGACGAAAGCGAGCGCGGCGAACGCGGGATGGTGTGCTATCTCCGTCCATCCGGCGTAGACGAGCACGGCGTAGACGACGAGGAGTTCGGCGACGACGAAGCCGACTACGTCTAGCTGAAGGGGGTCGTCTTCTCCGGCGGCGCGGAGGTAGTCGACTGCGACGACGCCGAGCAGAAGGACGGCGGAGACGCCGGCGTACCGCCAGCCTGGCACGGCGCCCAGAGCGACGGCGGCGGTGTAGGCGGCGGCGAGCACGGTCATCGTGACTCCGACTACGTCGACTTCGTCGGTGTCGCCTACGGCGCGGTCTACGGCGACGGCTGCGGCGAGAGCGAGCGTTATCAGGAGCGAGCCCGCGAGCACTAGGGTGTGGCGTCCGTCGTCGGTGGAGGGGTAGGCTGAGCCCGCGGCGGCGGCCCCGAGGAGACCGAGCATCAGCACGGTTCCCTTGGCTCCCACGACGTCTATGAGCTTCTGTAGGTAGGGTTTGGCCTGTTGCTCGGCCCCAGCGATATCTTTTTGGCTCATGGCTGAGCTCTCAACATAAACGAGTTCGTCTTTTAAAACTCTTGCCGTGGAAAAACGGTCTCGCCGGCGACGTGCGGCGACTCACGGCTTCTGCAGCCCCACCGGTGGCGCCGTAGCACCGACAACGGTTTACTAGAGCGAGCCGTAGGCGAACCGATGTCGGACACCACGCCGGAGGGGGGACCACACGTCGTGGGAGTCAACAGCGAGGACGCGGAGGGCCTCATAGGAGCGCTCTCCTCGCAGACGGCGCGGGACATACTCGACACCATACACCGCGAGCCGTCGACGCCGTCGGAGATAGCCGATCAGGTCGACACGACCGTCCAGAACGTACGCTACCACCTCGACAACCTCACCGAAGCCGAGCTCATAGGCGTAGAGGACACCCGTTACTCTCCGAAGGGCAGGGAGATGAAGGTCTACGCGCCGAGCCAACCGCTCGTCGTCTTCGTCGGCGACGAAGCCGAGTCCAGCAGGCTTCGCGAGGCGCTCTCGAGGGGGTTCGCGGCGTTGCTCGGAGTCGCCGCCGTCAGCGTCGCCGTCGAGTACCTCTACCGGTCGACGACCAACGTGCCCGAGAGAGGCGGTGACGACGCAGCGGACGGCGACGGAGGAGCCATGCAGATGGAGGAGGCTCAGGAGCCCGCGTACGAGGCAGCGCAGGAAGCCCCAGGGCTCCTCGACGTCGTCTTCGACGTCGCGTCGCCCGGCGTTCTCGTCTTCGCGGGAGGTGTCCTCGGCCTCGCTTTGTTCGCTGCGGCGCTCTACGTCCGGCGAAACCGATAATTCGTAGGGCGCCGTATCCATGGCGATGGACCGAATCGAGAAACGCCGTAAGTTCGTCTACGGCTTCGTGCCCGTCACGGCGACGGTAGCCGGTGTTTACTTCTTTCTCGTGCACGGGCGGACGGAGTCCGTGCTGGCTTTGTCCATCTGGCTCCTCCTGCTGACGACGCTCTGGGTCTACGTGACCTGGAGGTTCGTGCGTCTGGAGACCGAGACTTAGCCGCAAAGTTAAGGTGACGGAGACACCATCCACGCCAAACGTGAACCCGACGCAGCCACGAACTCACCGCCTTACGACGGGTTACCGCGACTGGATATGACGCCCGCGGAGAACGCCGAGCTAGCGCTATTGCTCGAGGCGAGCGCCGAACCCAAACCCGGCAACGTCACGCCGTCGTCCGACCACGACGACACGACGTACGAGCACTACCTCGCGTCGGCCGTCGGATGCAGATCGGCTCTCGACGCCGTCGCTCGAGGCGACGTAGGAATCGGAGAGGGCTTCAGGGAGGCCGTCGAGGGCGCACACCGCCACGGCGGCGGCAACACCTGTTTCGGCAGCCTGCTGTTGCTCGTGCCGCTCGTCCGCGCGGCGGCCGACGGAGACGTCGAGGACGCCGTCGACGTCGCTAGAGAGACGACTGTGGACGACGCCGCCGAGTTCTACCGCGCGTTCGACGCCGTCGAAGTCAACCTCGGCGGCCCACCCGCTGCAGACCTGCCGGACGCCAGAAGTCCGCGGGAGGCGGCCGAAGCCGTCGTGGAACGCGGTCTCACGCTCCACGAGGTGATGGAAAAATGCGCCGGCGGAGACGACGTAGCGCGCGAGTGGACCTCGGGCTTCGACGTCTGCTTCGAGCGCGCGGACTACGTGGTCGCGGCTTACGAGGAGACGGGAGACGTCGAACTGGCGATAGCTTCGGCGTACGTCGACCTGCTCGGTTCGCGGCCCGACGGACACGTCGCTAGAGTGCACGGCGACCACGTCGCTCGCGACGTCGTCGACATGACCCGCAACCTCGACGTCGTCGCGCTCGACAGACGTCTGCGGCACGACGGCGTGAACCCGGGCTCGACGGCCGACGTCGTCTGCGCCGCGACCTACGTCGCGCTCGAAAGAGGTGGAGTCGAGCTTTGAGTCGGGCGGACGCCTGGAGGTTTCTGCACGGCGGGATCACCGAGGTGGTCGCGGTCACCGGCGGACCTGCGGGCGATAACGTAGCTCCATTGGGCCTTATCGACGGCGACGACGTACACGTCCGGCTCTGGAGGGGGAGCGACACGCTCGACAACGTTCGGGCGACCGAGAGGCTCACGGCGTGTTTCACGCGCGACGCAGTCGTCTACGTCGAAGGCGCCGTCGGCGACGCCTCCGACCGGGTCGTCGACGGAAGGCTGGAGGACGCCGACGCCTGGATAGCCTGCGACTGCGAGATGGTGGACGTCGAACGCGACGGAGACGTCGAGGTGTGGAGGCTCGAAGCGCGGGAGCACGAGGTGCGGCGCCGGCGGGTCTACGCCGTGAACCGGGGGTTCAACGCTGTCGTAGAGGCGTGCGTCGACGCTACGCGCCTCCACGTCGACCCCGGTCTCGCCGAAGACGTCCGCGCACATCTGGAGTTGGCGCGTAAATGCGGTGGCGACCGCGAGCGACGGGCCGCCGACGTCCTCGAGTCTTACGTCGACGGCGTATAGCCAGGCCTGCCAAACCTATTTGTAAGCATATCGCGTAGAATTTACACTGACAAGATGATCAGGCCGGTGCTGGGGGTGCTCGTGGTCTCCGCCCTCGTAGCTCTCTCCGGTGTCGCGACGGGGCAGAACGCTTCTAACGCGACGCCTGGGCAGGAGGTATCAGTGGTCGTAGAGACGCAGGAAGCGGGTACGGAAGCGGCCGTCGAAACGCGGGCTTTCGAGCACGCTTTCGAGCGAGATCGCGCGGAAGCGCTCAGGGTTCACTCGGAAGACGTCGAGCGCCGTGCAGACGCCCTGTCCGAGCGCCGACGCGACCTCGAGCGAGCGCGTGCCTCCGGCGAGATCGACGCAGCGGGATACGCCGTCGGCCTGGCGGTCGTCGAGGTACACAGGAAGTCTCTGGAGAGCAGGTCTGTCGAGCTTGAGCGCGGCGTCCGGGCGGCTGGTGGAGAGGGTTCCACCGGCGTGGCAGACGCCAGGGAAGCGGTTGGAGGCGCTTCCGTCGGGGAAGGGGCCGTCGACGTCCCGGACGCGCTCGGCCCGCCGGATAACGTCGTGGAGGACTGGCGTGACGACGGAGTAGGGCCTCCGGTGGAACGGGGCGGAGACGCCGGAGAGGCAGGCGACGGCCGGGACGCCGGTTCCGTGGCCGACGACGCC
>JBKGYY010000006.1:0-30495 GCA_046545855.1 Halobacteriales archaeon
ACGTCGTCGTCGACGACGGCGACCGTCCTGCTGTCTTCGGGCGCCGTGAAGTGGAACGCCCCGGGGTTGACGACGGTGCAGCCGTCGACGTCTCGTTTCTCGCGCACGTGGTAGTGGCCCGAGAAGACGTAGTCGTATCCCGCGCGAGCGAGCGCGTCGACGAGCGCCCTGCTCTCTCCGTGGTGGACGGCTACCTCGACGCCGTCTACCTCTAGCTCCGCGAACCTGCCGTGGAGCACGCCGTCTACGGAGTCGAACGCTCGCTGGAGTCCGAGGACCTCGCCGTCGTTGTTGCCGAGCACTCCGTGTAGCTCTAGACCCTCGAACTCCGAGACTATGGGCGGTGCGACGTAGTCGCCGCAGTGGACGACGACGTCGACGTCGCGTTCCTCGAAGACCTCGGCCGCCTCGCGTGCGGCGTCGACGTCGTCGTGGGTGTCGGACACGACTCCTATCATGGGTCGAAGTACCGCGCAAGCCACAAAAACCATGTCGACGTATGTGGGAGCGTGGAACCAAAGCCCGGAGTCCCGCGTGTTCCCCGCGGGGTGACATCGTGATAGAGGCGGAGATCAAGGTCGAGGCGATTCACGACGACGTCCGGCCCGAGATAGAGAGGTTGGGCGCGGCGTCTCTCGGCGATGTCATGCAGACGGACGTCTACTACTCCGCTCCCCACAGGGAGTTCGCCGAGACCGACGAAGCGCTGCGCGTCCGCGTCGAGGGAGACGTCGCCTACGTCACGTACAAGGGGCCGAAGCTGGCGGCTGGAACCAAGTCGCGCCGCGAGATAGACCTCCGTGTGTCGTCGGCCGAAGACGCCAGCGCGATGCTGAGGGCGCTCGGCTTCGAGGAGTACGGCCGCGTCGAGAAACACAGGGAGGAGTACGCCTACGGCGACTTCCACGTCGCGCTCGACAGCGTCGACGGACTCGGGGAGTACGTCGAGGTCGAGACAAAGGTCGAGAGGGACGATGTCGACGCCGCACACCAAGAGCTAGAGCGGCTTCTCGCGGACCTCGGTCTCGACCCCGGCGACGCCATCTCGACGTCGTACCTCGAGATGCTCGTCGCCGCGGACGAGACGGGCTGGTAGTACGCACTGTGTGGCGGCCACGTCCGTCCCGTCCACCACCATAGAACTAAGGCGCGCGCGGACGTCTCGAAGGACGCCATGACACGAGTGCTAGAGCAGGAGTACGACCGACCTTACGTCGTCTCGGAGGAGGAGTTCGAGGAGAAGGGTGGCTCGATAGCCATCTGCCAGTGCGGTCTGTCGGGCGACTACCCCTTCTGTGACGGCAGCCACCGGGCGACGGAAGACGAGGAGGAAGCCAAGCTGTATCGATACGAGGGAGACGACAACGACGAACGACACGAGGTCGAGGTCCGAAGGCTCGACTAGATGACGACGGCTCCGGCGCGAATCACGGGCTCCGGCGACGTCGACGGCCGGCCGGAGGAAGGCCGGCGGACGTAGATGCTCGCGAGAGGCGCGCACCGGTGGATAGCCGTCGCGTGCCTGCCGGCGCTCGCAGCGCTTCCGCTATCGGTCGCCGTCTCGGTAGCGTTCGCGCCGCTGCCGCTCGCCGTCGCGTTCTTCTTCCGTGACCCCGAGCGCGAAGTAGCCGACGGCGTGGTCTCGCCCGCCGACGGCAGGGTGCGCTCCGTGACCGCGGGAGACGACGCCGTCGAGATATCTATCTTCATGAACCTGTACGACGTCCACGTCAACCGCTGTCCCGTGGAAGGCAGGGTCGCATCCGTCGAACACAGCCCCGGAGGACATCTGCCGGCTTTCTCGAAGTCGAGCGACCGCAACGAACGCGTGACGACCGAGATAGAGACCGACGACGGCGTGTACCGGGTGACCCAGATAGCGGGGGCGGTCGCCCGCAGGATAACCGTCTACGTCGACGAAGCCGACGAAGTCGAAGCCGGCGACCGACTGGGTCACATCGCCTTCAGCAGCCGGGTCGACGTGAGGCTGCCGGGGTACTCCGTCGACGACGTCGACGTCGAGGTAGGCGACTCTGTCCGCGCTTCGGAGACGTCGCTCGCGAGCCGGCGTTCGAGCTGACGGTAGACGGACGGGGCCTGCGCTGCTACGGCTACGTCACGCCGGGTATGCGCTCTCGACTCCGTCATACGGAAAGCCTTTGTCCGGGCGCCTCCAACTCGTTCTCGATGGAACCCGTCTCGCTGTTGATCTGGGTGGCGATAGCTCTCTTCGTCGCCAGCATCAAAGCCGGGAGACGCGCGCCGGCGATGGCAGCGGTCGGATGGCTGGCGTTCGGAGCCTACTGGCTCGGCCGTCTGCCGATATACCTCGACGAGAACAGCGCGATAAAGATAGCTCTCTCCGTCGCCGCGCTCCCTCTTTCGGCGTACGTCGCTCTGCTCGTCTACCGCGAGAGCCACGACGTCCTCATGCAGCTTAGCCAGATGGTCGCCGCCATGGGTCTCGTCTACCTGCCGTTCGAGGTCTACGAGCCGCTTTCGACCGCGTTGATAGAGCACACGGCGATGCAGACCTACCGGGTCCAGACGGCGCTCGGCGTCGACGTCGCGCTCGAGAGACGCGAGAGCCTCGAGAACCTCCTCGTCGTCACCAACCCCGAGACCGGCGAGACCTACCGCACGTACATCATTCTCGCGTGCACGGGCATTGGAGCGATGTCGATGTTCGCCGGCGTGATAGCCGCCGTCCAGGCTCCTCTGGCGCAGAAGATGAAGGCTCTCGCGGTCGCTGTGCCCGCGATATACCTCATGAACCTCGTGCGCAACGTCTTCATCTCTACCGCGTACGGACACCAGTGGTTCCCTCACGCCGAGTCGCTCGTGATAGACGTCGTCGGTGGATACGAGGGGTACGCTAGCTTCTTCTGGGCCGACAAGGTGATATCCCAGGGGCTCGCGGTCGTCGCGCTCGTCGGCCTGCTGCTCGTCGTCGTGCGCTTCCTGCCGGAGGTGATGGAGGTCGTCGACGACACCCTCGAGGTGCTCGGGCTTGCGCCACAGGGAGACTCATGAGCGCGGACACGAAGACCGTCGACGTCGAGTCGTTCGAGTACGTCGACCGCGCGCTCTACCTGCCGGACCGCGACGTCCTCGCCGTCAGCGACCTCCACGTGGGCATCGAGCGCGCCGCCCACGACAGGGGCGTGGCGATGCCGTTGATGGAGGCCGAGAACCTCGAACGCGACCTCCGGGCGCTCGTCGAGGCGCACTCGCCCTCGGAGGTCGTGTTCAACGGAGACGTGCACCACGAGTTCGGCAGCCTCGGCGACGACGGCGACGTCATCCGCCGTCTGGAGTCCGCCGTCGAGTCGCACGGCGCCGAAGCCGTCTTCGTCGAGGGCAACCACGACACGATGCTCGACAGCGTCGTCGAGACCAAGCCGTACCACGAGGTCGACGGCGTCGTCTTCGTCCACGGCGACCGCGTGCCCGTCGACCTGCCGGACGCACCGCTCTACGTCGTCGGCCACGACCACCCGGCGGTCGAGGTAGAGATGCAGAAGACGGCCTGCTACCTCTACGGGCCGTGTGGCGACGGCCGCGTGCTCATGACGCCGGCGTTCAACGAGCTATGCCGGGGGGTCGCGGTCAACCAGATGAGGGCGTCGGACTTCATGTCGCCGTTCGTCCGGCCGCCGCTCGACGACTTCTCCGTCGTCGTCGAGGTAGACGGCGAGGTGCTGTGGTTCCCGCGTATCGGCGAGTTCCGCGGCTTGCTGTGAACCGAGGTAAAACGCTTATCTCCGTCGAACTCCAGGGATGACGTGATGACCGAAGCCAGCGAGGACGACGTCGACACAGAGACGTCGGAGGTGGACGACGGCTCTCGGGACACCGAGGTCGAAACGGCTGCGCCGGACGACTCCGGCGGGTCGTCGGCCGACGAGGCCGACGTGGAACGCGAGGAAGACGTCGACGTGCTACGCGCGCGCGTCGAGGAGCTAGAGGAGACGAACGAAGAGTACGAGTCACGGATAAAGAGGCTGCAGGCCGACCTCGAGAACTACCGCCGGCGCGCCGAGCAGAAGATAGAGAGGGCGCGCGAGAGCGGCGTCGACAGCGTCGTCGAGGCGCTAGTCGACGTCCGCGACGACCTCGAGCGAGCGCTGGAGTCCGAGGGCGACGTCCGCGAGGGCGTGAGGATGACGGTCGACGCCGTCGACCGCGAGCTAGAACGCCTCGACGTCGAACGCGTCGACGTCTCGGGCGAGATGGACCCCGAGGTACACGAGGCGGTCATGCAGGTCGAGAGCACCGAACACGACGAAGGCGAGGTCGTCGAGGTCTACGAGCACGGCTACGTCCGCGGCGACCGCGTCTTGCGCGAGGCCAGGGTCTCGGTGGCGGCCGGCGGCGCCGACGCGGGCGACGGCGGAGAAGACTCCGGGAGCCAGAGGGAGGACGGCGCATCGGACGAGTAGGCTGGGGACGACGGAGCCGAGGGTGTCGGTCGCCGGTCCGACGGCGGCGACGCCGACGACGTATGAGAACCCTTTAACATCGCCGACTGACTACACGAACCAAACATGGCCACCGACAAGATACTCGGCATAGATCTAGGTACGACGAACAGCGCGATGGCCGTCATGGAGGCCGGTGAGCCAGAGATAATCGAGAACTCCGAGGGCGACCGGACGACGCCGAGCGTCGTCGCCTTCGCGGAAGACGGCGAACGGCTCGTCGGCAAGACGGCGAAGAACCAGGCGGTCCAGAACCCCGAGCGCACCGTGCAGTCGATAAAGCGCCACATGGGCGAGGACGACTACGAGGTAGCCGTCGACGACGACACCTACACGCCCGAGCAGATAAGCGCGATGACGCTCCAGAAGCTCAAGCGAGACGCCGAGGACTACCTCGGCGACGACGTCGAACGCGCCGTAATCACCGTGCCTGCGTACTTCAGCGACGCACAGAGACAGGCGACCAAGGACGCCGGACGTATCGCGGGCCTCGAGGTCGAACGCATCGTCAACGAGCCGACGGCGGCGGCGATGGCGTACGGCCTCGACGACGAGAGCGAGCAGACGGTGCTCGTCTACGACCTCGGCGGCGGAACGTTCGACGTCTCCGTGCTCGACCTCGGCGGCGGAGTCTACGAGGTCGTCGCGACGAGCGGAGACAACCAGCTAGGCGGAGACGACTGGGACGGAGCCATAATCAACTACGTCGCCGACGAGTTCGAGGACGAACACGGCATCGACCTCCGCGAAGACCGGATGGCTCTCCAGCGCCTCAAGGACGCCGCCGAGGAAGCAAAGAAAGAGCTCTCGAGCCGGAAGGAAGCACCCATCAACCTCCAGTTCATCGCGACCGACGACAGCGGGCCGCTCCACGTCGACACGAGCATAACGCGAGCGAAGTTCGAGGACCTCACCCGCGACCTCCTGGAGCGCACGATGGAGCCCGTCGACCAGGCGCTCGACGACGCCGGCGTCACCGAGGACGAAGTCGACGAGGTGATACTCGTCGGGGGTTCGACGCGGATGCCCATGGTCCACGAGGCCATAGAGGAACGCCTGGGGCAGACGCCCCGGAAGGACGTCAACCCCGACGAAGCCGTCGCGCTCGGCGCCGCGATACAGGGCGGCGTGCTCTCGGGCGAGGTCGACGACCTGGTGTTGCTCGACGTCACGCCGCTGTCGCTCGGCATAGAGACCAAGGGCGGCGTCTTCACCCGGTTGATAGACAGGAACACGACGATACCGACCGAGGAGTCACAGGTGTTCACGACGGCGATGGACGGCCAGACGTCGGTCAGCGTCCGGGTGTTCCAGGGCGAACGAGAGATGGCGGAGGACAACGAACTCCTCGACGAGTTCATGCTGACCGGGATACCGTCGGCGCCCGCGGGGACGCCGCAGATAGAGGTGACTTTCTCGATAGACGAGAACGGCATCGTGCAGGTCGAAGCCGAGGACAAGGGCAGCGGCGAGAGCGAGAGCGTGACCATCGAAGGCGGAACCGGGTTGGACGACGAAGAGATAGAGGAGATGGTCGATGAAGCCGAGCAACACGCCGAGGAGGACCGCCGGAGGCGCGAGCGCGTCGAGGCGCGCAACGCGCTCGAGGGCGCCGTCAACCGCGCCGAACGCATGGTAGAGGACAACGGGGACGACCTGCCCGACGACGTCGTCGAAGACGTCGAAGCCGTCGTCGAGAGCGCCGAACAAGTGCTCGACGACGAAGACGCGTCGAAGGACGAACTCGAGGCGGCGGCCGACGACCTCGAGGAGACGTTGATGGGGGCTGGCCAGGAGCTCTACGCCGACGCCGCAGACGCCGCCGCGGGCGCGGCCGACGCCGGAGCGGCCGGCGCGGAAGCGGGCGCGGGCGCCGGTGGCTTCGACTTCAGTCAGGCGGGCGACGTAGACTTCGAGGACGTCGACGAAGACGAGGAGTAGCGACCGGATGGCCCGCGACTACTACGACGTGCTCGGCGTGTCGCGGGACGCCGGCGAAGACGAGATAAAGAAGGCGTACCGCGAGAAAGCCAGGGAGTACCACCCGGACGCCAGCGACCACGAAGACGCCGAGGAGCGGTTCAAGCAGGTGAAGAAGGCGTACGAGGTGCTGTCGGACGAAGACGAACGCCGGGCGTACGACAGCATGGGCCACGAGCGCTACGTACAGGCGAAGAAACAGGGCTTCGACGCTGGCGACGCATCCGGAGGAGCCGGCGCCGGTGGCTTCGGCGGAGCCGGGGGGTTCGGCGGCCTCGGCGACCTGTTCGGCGACCTGTTCGACTTCGGTGGCCGCGGACGCGACGTTGAACGCGTCCGCGTGCGTCTGTCGCTCGAAGACGTCCTCCACGGCGTCGACCGCGAGGTGTCGGTGTCGACCGACGTAGACTGCCCGGACTGCGACGGCGTCGGCGGAGACCCCGACGACGTCAGCCGGTGTACGGCGTGCGACGGCCGCGGGCGCGTGCAGCGCCGACAGCGCACGCCGTTCGGCGAGACCACTACGGTCGCCGAGTGCCCGCGGTGCGGTGGAACCGGTCGACGCGTCGAAGACCCTTGCTCGCGGTGTGGCGGCACCGGGGAGGTTGAGGACCGCGTTACCCGCAGCCTGCGTATCCCGGCGGGCGTCGAGACGGGGACGACGTTCGAGGCCGAAGTCGCCGGCCAGACGGTTTACGTCGAGGTCGAGGTCGAAGACCACGACGTCTTCGAACGCGACGGAGCCGACGTCCACGTCGTCCAGCCGGTCACGTATCCCCAAGCGGTCTTCGGTGACACCGTCAGGGTGCCGACTCTCGACGGCGAGGTCGAGATGGAGGTGCCGCCGGGAACTCAGAGCGGCGAACGACTCCGTCTCGGCGGACGCGGTCTACCTCGGGTGCGCGGACGAGGCCGGGGCGACCAGATAGTCCACGTCCGGGTCGCGGTACCCGACCCCGACGACCTCGGGGACGAGGAACGCGAGGCGCTGCGCAGGTACGCCGAAGCCGGTGGACGCGAGATAGACGACGACTCGTTGTTCGAGCGCCTCAAGCGAGGCGTGCTGAGCTAGGCCGAGAAGTCGAGAGCCGCGGGGACGGCGAACGCGACGAGCGCGACCGCCATGCCGACTTTCATCAGACGTTGGCCGCGTCCGGGCGAGCGCGGTGCTACGGCGGCGCCCGCGAGCGCGAGCGCCACGGCGACTCCGACGAGCGTCAGGTAGACGCCTCCGTAGCCGCCGAACAGGTACGGTAGCGGCGCGAGACCCGCGGCGACGCCGACGGACGCCGACGCCAGCACGAGCGAGGGACCTGCGCCCCAGGCGACCGGCAGAGTCGACGCCCCGGCCTCGCGGTCGCCCTCCATGTCCTCGACGTCCTTGACTATCTCGCGGCCGAGGCTGACGAGCGACGCCAGGCCGAAGAGGACGAGCGTCGCCTCCACGTCTCCGACTGCGGCGCCGCCGAACAGGAAGGCGCTCCCCGAGAGGTAGGCGACGACGACGTTGCCGGCGAGAGGCGTGCGCTTTAGGTGGCTGCTGTAGACGACGAGCAAGACGAGGTTGACGACGCCGATGGCGACGGCGAGCGCTGGCAGCAGCGCCACCGTGATTGTCACGGCTACGGCGAAGCACGCGGCCGCGAGCCACGCGGCGTCCCTGCGCGCTATAGCGCCGCGGGGTATCGGTCTGTCGGGCCGGTTTACCCGGTCGACGTCTACGTCGTAGTAGTCGTTGACGGCGTTGCCCGCCATCGTGCCGAGCGCCGTCGCCGTCGCCGCCGTCGCCGCCGGCGTCGTCTCGAAGCCCGCGACTAGCGCGCCTACCGCGGCGGCGAAGCCCGCGAGCACGGCGTTCGCCGGCCTCGTGACCTCGACGAGACCTCGGGTTCTCTCGAACGCGGACGTCCGTTCCACGCGGTAGGCGTATCCGTCGGCCGGTATAGGTGCTTGGGAATTACATCAAGGTTATAACGCCAGCCGTCGACCGTAGACCAAGTATGTCGTTGGACGACCTCGACGTCGACACGATATGGATGGACGGCGAGTTCGTCGACTGGGACGACGCCCGCATCCACGTGCTGTCGCACGTCGTCCACTACGGCAGCGGCGTCTTCGAGGGCGTCCGCTGCTACGACACCGTCGACGGACCCGCGGTCTTCCGGCACAGGGAGCACGCCGAGCGCCTCGCGGACAGCGCGAAGGCCATGGACATAGAGATGGAGTACAGCGTCGACGAGATAATGGAGGCGACGAAGGAGCTGATACGGAGGAACGAGCTAGAGTCGTGTTACATTCGGCCGATAGTCTACTACGGCTACGACGTCCTCGGTCTCAACCCGAGCGACTGCCCCGTGGAGACGGCGATAGCCGTCTGGCCGTGGGGCGCCTACCTCGGTGAGGAAGCGATAAACGATGGCGTCGACGTCATGGTGTCGTCGTGGCGCAAGCACCACTCGAGCCAGATTCCGACGACGGCGAAGATAACGGGCGCGTACGTCAACTCGATAGTCGCCAGCCTCGAGGCGAAGGGTAACGGCTACACCGAGGCGATATTGCTCGACAAGGACGGCAGCGTGAGCGAGGGGCCGGGTGAGAACGTCTTCGTCGTCGACGACGGCGTGATATACACGCCGCCGGTAGACAGCTCGATACTCGACGGCATCACACGGAGGTCCGCGATAGAGATAGCCGAGGACCTCGGGTACGAAGTCGTCGAGAAACGGGTGAGCCGCGGCGAACTCTACACGGCGGACGAGCTGTTCTTCACGGGCACGGCGGCCGAGGTCACTCCGATCCGCTCGGTCGACGACCGCGAGATAGGTGACGGAGGCCGCGGCCCTGTCACCGAGGAGGTTCAGCAGACGTTCTTCGAGGTCGTCGAGGGTGAGCGCGACGACTACCGTGACTGGCTCGACTTCGTCTGAACGCCTTTTTCTTATTCTGGACGAGTCCTGTCGCTATTGCGGTTAGAGCGTCTTGTTCGGCTCCGTAGAGCTGTCTCGCTCGTCTCCGGGTCGAGCCGCACTGATCCGGCTTAAACCACATGTCGCTATACGGAATCCCTGTGGCTCCGCGAAGTCGGAGCCTAGCCGACCGAGCAGGAAGCTACGAGACGGGTTTTAAGCCGGGAACGAACCTCCGAATTCAGGAGCCGTCGACGAAATCCCGGCAGATATCCGTCACCAACGGGATGTCGGCTTCCTCGGGGCCGAAACCGACGAACATCGCGTCTTCTTCGCCCCAGACGAGCAAGTTGATACCGCCCTCGAAGACGCGGACGGTGAACTCGATGCTACCGAGGGGGTCGAAAAGCTCCTCCTGCTTGCGTTCCGCTATGCGCTCGAGGAGCGCGTCCCGGAATATCTCGTCGCGCGTCTCCTCGGGATACAGACGGCCGATGTCCTCGCGCATGAACAGTAGCTCGTACTCCTGGCTCTCCGTGTCGCCCACCGCGACGGTGCGAAGCGTTTCTACCTCGTCCTTCAGCCTGTCGGTGACCCTACGTGCCCCAGCGACGTCCATACGCTGGCTTTCTCATCTAGACATATAAAGCTTCGTCGCTGTGTGTTGTGCCCTCCCGCCGCCGCGCTAAAGCTTGGACGCCACGACCACCGCGTGGTCGTCGTAGAAGGGCTCGAGGTCGACGACGCGCTCGACGTCGAAGCTCCCTTCGAGCTCCCCGACGACGTCGTCGTAGACCTCCCCGGGCTCCCGTGTGACGTCCTCGGAGCGCGCCTTCACGCACAGCCACGCGACGCCGCCGTCACGCAGGTAGTCACGGTTGCGGAGAGCGACGTCCGCCTGACCCCGGGTTGCGACGTCCTGGTAAAGGAAGTCGACCTCCTCGACGAACGCCCGGTAGCGTTCTGGCCGTCGGGCGTCCTCGACCACCGGCATGAGTCCCGGGCGGTCCGCCGCGACGTCGAGCAGCCTGCGAGCCGGCCGACGGGCGAACTCGACGGCGTAGACCACGCGCGCGACGTCGGCGACGTACGACGGCGTCGTTCCGCCGCCGCCCCCGAGGTAGAGCACGGCGTCGTCGGAGTCGAACGGCAGGTCGAGGCCGAGAGCGAGACACGCCGCTATCTTCGACTCGTGGGGCTCCCACAGCCGCATGCCGTCGACCACGCGTTCGTCTCCGACCGGCGCGCCGTCCGTCGCCGGCACCCGCCGTCCGTCGACGTCCATCCACTCGAACGTCATCGCTCCCTCCCCTGTATCTCCTGCATCTTGCGTTCGACATCCTCTACTAGCTCGGGACGGAGGTCGCCGGAGTAGTGGTCGACCCTGGCGGCGATCGTCAGCTTTCCGGCGAACGTCCGTGCGGCGCTGCCCCTGTCTTCCTCCGCAGTACCGCGGACGTAGGGATGCAGGTATATTACGCCGTGTTTCGGCGGCGGGCTGCCGTCCCTGAGGTGGCGGAACAACGCGTCCTCGGCGCCGAGAACCTGGAGCGTGCCGCTCGGCATTCGCGCGAGATTCTTCAGGCCTCCGGCGAGCGAGACGAGCCTTGCGGCGAGCACCGGCCCCGCCATCGCCGACAGGTTCGGGGCTACCGAGCGGGCTTCGTCTTCTATCCACGTCTCCAGGTCGTCTCGCGCCGTGTCGACGGCCTTGAGTGCTCCTTCGACCTCGGGTCTGGGTTCGCCGTCCTCCCTCCACTCTTCGAGTCGCTGGCTCAGTCTGCCGCCTGCGTCGTCGAGTTCGTCTAGCGTCCTCACTGCGTTGACGAGGTCGCTGTCCATCGAACGGAGTTCGTCGAGGCGCAGTTCGCCGAGCGCGAGCAGCACGTCGTGTAACGCCTGGTAGTAGTCGTCCTCGGTCTCGAACGCCCCCTGTCTCACGGCGTCGCCCGGCAGGTCGCCGGTGTCTTCGGGTCGGAGTTCGCGTGCCCGTCGGGCGGTCTCCCCGTGGTCTTCGGCCGCCACGTCGAACCAGTGTTCGTCGTCCACGTCTTCAGCCCTCCCTCGCGTTTCCATATAGCGACATACGGTTTATGTGGCCTCCGTCCCGTCTCTCGAACCCCTCACGAACCCCCTTCATCCCATCGCCTCCTCCACCGCCGAACACGCGACCTCGAGCAGCTTCCCCGCCCTCTCGGCGTCCCGGGACTCCGCCGTCAGCCTGACCTTCGGCTCGGTACCGCTCGGCCGGACGAGGAACCAGCCGTCTTCGACCGCGACGCGTACGCCGTCGACCTCGCTGACGTCGTCGAAACGCTCCCTGAGGGAGGCGCCGGCGCGCGCCACGACGGCGTCGCCGTCCCGGCAGTCCACGTTACCTCTCTCCGTGACGTACCCCCGGAGGTCCTCGACGTAGGACTCCAGGCCGACGGACGCCATCTCCGCGATGTACGCGGCGGCGAGAACGCCGTCGGGACAGTACGTCGCCTCCGGGAAAATCCAGGTGTTGCTCGCCTCGCCGCCGAAGCCAGCGCCCTCTTGCTTCGCCGTCCGCGCGACGTTGACGTCTCCGACCGCGGTACGGCTGACCTCCGCCACCTCCTCTATCGCCATGCTGGCGTCCACCGTCGTCACCACGTGGTCGACGTCGAGGTGCCTGGCGAACGCCGCCATCAGGAGGTCGGGCTGGAGGTAGGTTCCGTCGGCGGTCACGGCGGCCGCCCTGTCTCCGTCGCCGTCGTGCGCTATACCCACGTCTGCGTCGTACGCCCGGACGGCGCGCTTGAGGTCGTCGAGGTGGCGGTCGACGGGTTCGGGCAATCTGCGTGAGAAGCCGTAGTCGTACCTGCAGTTGACGGTGTGCACCCGGCACCCGGTTCTCGCGATGGCGTGGGGCGTCGCGTTGGACGCCGCGCCTCCCGCTGCGTCTACGACGACTTCGACGTCCATCTCGCCGACCGACGTTACGACGTCGTCGACGTGACGTTGCTCGGCGTCTTCGACCTCGTGCGCTCGGCCGAACTCGCTGGCGTCGACGACTGGCGGCCGGTCTATCTCGCCCTCCACGTGTCGTCTCTGTCGCTCTGTGTAACCGGTTCCGTCGGCGTTGAACAGCTTGAACCCGTTGTACTCCGGGGGGTTGTGGCTCGCGGTGACGACGACAGCGGTGTCTCGAGCGTACCGCGCGACGGTGGGCGTCGTCGCCACCCCGAGTCGTTCGACGTCGGCGCCCGCCTGGAGCGCGCCCGCTGCGACGGCGTCTGCGAGCGCCTCGCCCGTCCGCCGGGTGTCGCGGCCCACGGTGACGACGTCGCTGGACTCGCCGGCGAGCGCACCGATCCTCAAGCCCAACCGCGGTGTTATCTCGGTTCCTGCGACGCCGCGTACGCCGCTCGTCCCGAACATGGCTTCCGTTGTCCTCCCCGGTACTTGGTGGTTTGCAAAAGGGAAAGGTAATTGCCGCGCCCTCGTCTACCTGGAACCGGGGCCGGTAGCTTAGTCCGGCTTAAAGCCTCGGGCTTTTAACCCGATGACCGAGGGTTCAAATCCCTCCCGGCCCGTGCAGCGAACGAGCTTTGCGAGTGAGAGAACCGGCAAGAGGGTTTTAACCAGTGAACGGAGCCACGATAGCGCCGGAGTGACCGTGGTTCAAATCCCTCCCGGCCCGCAGTTTCTTCCCCGTCCCAACCGTACCGGCCACATGGCGCTAGACGACTACCTGCTCGAAAAGGAGCTAGTGAGGGAGTCGCTGGAGACGGAGGAGGTGACGTACGCCGTGACATCGCGGCGTCTCGTGGAGTACCGGCGCTGGCCGAGCCCGTCGACCGAGGAGGACGCCGAGTGGATGCGCGACCTGTCTGTCGAGGAGATAGCCGGCATAGAGCTGTCGACCGAGCCCCGCCGTGGCCTCGGCGCAGTCGGCAGGCTGCTCGCCACCGCAGGCATCCGCGAGAGCTACGACGAGGTCGAAGCCACGGTAGAGGTACACGACGGAGCCGGCGACGCCCTCCGCGAGATAGAGGTGACCGAGGGCTGCGGTCCAGACGACCTCCGGCGGTTCGCCGTCGCCCTCAGGAAGGCGGCGTTGACCGCGCGACAGGATCTACCGCGGTAACATCCGGTGGGATTTACTACGCCGACTTCCAGACGTCGGTAGATGGAGTTCGAGGAGTTCGCAGGACGCGCCGACGAGATAGAGGCTTTGTCGGGCGACCACGACAAGACCGCCGAGGTCGCCCGGCTTCTCGTCGACGCCGCCGACGACGTCTCCGTAGTGTCGAGGTTCGTGCAAGGCCGGGTCTTCCCGGCGTGGGACACGAGGAAGCTAAACGTCGGCCCCGCGCTCGTCTACGAGGCGCTGTCGTTCGTCACCGGCGCTAGCGAATCGGAGATAGAGGCTCTCGTGCGCGACGAAGGCGACGTGGGAAGCGCGGCCGCCGAGCTAGAGTTCGACGCACAGCGGACTCTCGGCGCCGGCCCCGACTCGGTCTCGGACGTCTACCGCGCGTTCGAACGTCTCGCGGACGAAGACGGAGGCGGCAGACAGTCTCAGCGCGTCCGAGCGATAGCCGACCTCCTGATAGACACCGACCCCCGGAGCGCGAAGTACGTCGTCCGCCTCCTCCTCGGCGAGATGCGCGTCGGCGTCGGCGAGGGAACCGTGCGCGACGCCGTCGCGGAGGCGTTCGACGTCTCCGTGGACCTCGTCGAACGCGGCTTCATGCTCTCGAACGACGTCGGCTACGTCGCAGACGTCGCACGCGACGAAGGCGAAGCGGGCCTTCGCGACATAGACATGGAGGTGGGTCGACCGGTGAAGCCGATGCTCGCGCAGACGGGCGATGCAAGCTCGGTCTTCGACGACCTCGGTCGACCCGTGGCCGTCGACTGGAAGTACGACGGCGCACGCGTGCAGGTCCACGTGGACGGCGACGGCGACGTCGAGCTCTACTCCCGGAACCTGGAGGTGCTCACGGAGTCGCTCCCCGAGGTAGTCGAAGCCGTCGAGGAAGACTGCGCTTCCGACGTCATACTCGACGGCGAGGTCGTCGCCACCGAGGAAGGCGAGCCGCTGGCTTTCCAGGAGCTGCTCCGGAGGCTCCGGAGGAAACACGACGTCAGGGAGATGGCCGGGCGAGTCTCCGTCGACCTCCACGTCTTCGACGTGCTGTACGACGGCGAGGCCGTCGTCGAACGACCGCTCGAACGACGGGAGACGGTTCTGGAGGAAGTCGCGGGCTCGCTAGCCGTCGAACGCCGGTACGTCGAGACGCCCGAGCAGGTGACCTCTGTCGAGTCGGATGCGCTCGCCGCGGGACACGAGGGCGTGATGACGAAGGCACGCGACAGCGCTTACACGCCCGGCCGACGCGGCCGCAACTGGCTGAAGATAAAGCCGGAGCCCGAGACGCTCGACGTCGTCGTCACCGGTGGAGAGTGGGGTGAAGGCCGCCGGACGGACCTCGTCGGCAGCTACGAGCTATCGGTGCGCGACGGCGACGAACTCGTCGGCGTGGGCCACGTAGCCACCGGCTTGACCGACGAACGTCTCGAGGAGCTTACCGAGCGGTTCGAGAGCCTCGTGGTGTCGGAGGACGGCCGCGAGATAGAGTTCAAGCCAGAGGTGGTGTTCGAGGTGGGTTACGAGGAGGTACAGCGGAGCCCCCAGTACGACAGCGGCTTCGCGCTCAGGTTCCCGAGGTACCTCGGCGTCCGGGACGACCTCGACGTCGACGATGTCGACTCGGTCGACAGGGTCGAACGCCTGTACGACTCCGACGGGTGAACTACTTATGGAGAGCGAGTTCGAACTCCGCGGTATGAACGGGAGGTCGAGTTGAACGCCGTGGACGACGGCGTCGCCTACCACGTCGAGGTGACGGCGAAGGCACCGGTCTACGCCACCGAGTCCGAGGAGCGCGTCGAGGAGGCGTTGCTCAACCTGTTCCCTCGGGCGGAGGTCGAACGGAGGTCGTCGTCCGTCGACGTCTTGCCGCCGCGTCTCGTGGCGTCGACGCGTTCTGTCGAGCGTCTCACGGAGCTCGTCGAGAGGTTCGAGCTCGGCGCGTCCTTCCACGACCACCTCCTGGACTCCGTGGAGCTTGGCGTGCTGTCTTTCTCTCTCAAGAAACAGGCGGCGTACGTCGGCCGGCCGAGCTTCGACGTCGGCGGCCACGAGCTGGGTTCGATAGACGTCAGGATGGAGTCCGACGACCTCGAGGCGGTCGTCGACCGCGTGGCGGGAGTCGGCTGAGGTCGACCTCTGCGTCGGCGCCCGCGGCAGGCAGTTCCGGAGGCCGTGTCACCTTCGTTCGCCGTCAGGTCGGTAGACGTAAAGCGCTCTTCTCTCTCGGCTGACTAGCTCGCCCCACGGCGGCTCTTCGCCGGGGAGAGGCGCGACGACGAGCGAGGCGTCGACTTCTTCCGCAAGAGCGCGGAGTGGCTCGTGTAGCTCGTACGGCGGTCTGATCGACAGCAGCGTCTCGGCGTCCCGGTAGAGCTCGAGCGTGGGCTCTCTGACGTCGTCGACGTGGAACTCGAGTTCGTCGGGCGTCTTCCGTGGGACTACGTCGGTGCACCTGACGTCCAAGCCGCGGCGGTGGAGTTCGAGCGAGACGTCGGGGTGCCCTCCGACGCCTACCTCCACGATGGGTTCGTCGTGTTCGTCGTCGAGGTAGTCGGTTATCTCCTCCATCTCGGTGTCCGTGTGATGTACGTCGTACGAAGCGTTATTAGCCGCCGGGGAGTAAGGCTTGCCATGCGCATCGACGTGGTGCCGGTAGGCGACGTCGACGGAGAGGCGGTTTCGACTTCCGTCGACGCACTCGAACGTCATTTCGGCGCCGAGGTCGTGACGATGCCCTCGGTCCCGGTGCCGGGCGACGCCTACGTCGACAGGACTCAGCAGTACGACGCGGAGAAACTCATAGACGTGGCGACGAGCGCGGGCCGGGGGGCGAAGAACGTGGCGGTGACGGCGGTCGACGTGTTCTATCGACAGCGGAACTACGTCTTCGGTCTCGCGTACCTCGAGGGCCGGGGCTGCGTCGTGTCGACGCATCGATTGAGGATGACGGCGGACGGCGGCGAGATTGGTGACGACAGGCGGACCTTCCTCGACCGCGTTCGCAAGGAGGTCGTGCACGAGGTCGGGCACACTCTTGGGCTGAGGCACTGCGACAACTCGAACTGCGTGATGAGTTTCTCGCCCACGGTCCGGGAGGTAGACGGCAAGTTCGAGCGTCCGTGTTCGTCGTGTCGGCCGCGGTGACATTGCCGGTGGGTGTCGTCAGGACGGCGAGGCCGCACGACGCCGTCGAGGTGCTCGAGATAGAGCGCGAGTGCTTCGAGGAGTCGAACGAGGGCTTGATCTTGGAGGCTTGCGGCGTCACGGAGTCGTTCCTGGTGTACGACGTGGGTGACGGAATCTGTGGTTACGTGCTGGGTTCGATAGAGGACCCTGGCACTGCGAGGGTGACGTCGCTCGCGGTGCGCGAGGAGTGCCGGCGGTCCGGCGTTGCGTCGGCTCTCATGGACGAACTGGTTGAGAGGTTCCGTCGCAGGGACTTCGACCGCGTGGTTCTGGAGGTCAGGGTGTCGAACGACGGCGCTCGTTCGCTGTACGCTGGCCTGGGTTTCGGTATCTCCGCGGTGAAGATGGAGTACTACTCCGACGGCGAGGACGCGTTCCTGATGGAGCGAGAGCTGTAGTTTGACGTCGGCTGCCGCGCGGTTTGCCGCCGTTCAGTCGGCTGTCTCTTCGGCGAGTTCGTTCATCCGGGCTTCGACGCGTCCCTGGTCGGAGAACTCGTCCTCGGCCATCTGGCTGGCGAGACTCTCTCCGAGCACGAATATGGCGTGCTTGTGTTCGCTCTTGGATTTGTGTATGTGGACTGGGCTGGTGTCGAGCGCCTCGTAGTCGTCGAAGGCGACGTCTTCTGTGTCTTCCTGGCCTTCGAAGTACTTCTTTATCTCGACGAGCAACGAGTGCAGGTGTATGAGTTCGTCCTTGTGCATTATTGTGTCCTCACTCTATCATCACATTCGGTACGTTTACATAAGTAAGTTTCGCCGTGACAACCGTTCACAAAGATGTTGTAAACAGGGGTAAACTTGTTTACGGTTGTGTATATAGTTGTACGTCGAGGGACACGAAGCGGCACGGAAGACTACACGCGCTCACACTAAGCCCTCCGACAGACGGCCACCCGGCTCACTCAACCGAGATGATAGAGTTCGAGCCGTCGACGTGGACCACGACTGGCTCGTGAACGTCGTCCTCGCCGTACACCCCGTAAGAGATCAAGATCACGACGTCACCCACCTCCGCCAGACGAGCGGCGGCCCCGTTTAGACACACCTCGCCCTCGTCGCCCTCGATGGCGTACGTCTCCAGACGCTCGCCGTTAGAGACGTTCACGATCTGAAGCCTTTCGAACTCCCTGACGTCCGCCGCCTCCAGCAGCTCGGGACCCACCGAGACGCTGCCCTCGTAGTCCAGGTCGGCGCCCGTCACCCTCGCCCGATGGATCTTCGACTTCATCAGCTCGCGTTCCATCAGACGAGGATAACGGCGACCGAACCTAAGAGAGTATCCATTCCCCGTCGGCCGACCCACGACGTACGCCGCCGGACTACCGACGCGAGCGCGACTCCTCGAGCATCAACCGCTTCTCCTGACGCGCCACCCTCCGGCGGACGTCGCCGACGGCGTCGATGTTAGCCGAGATGCTCGATACACCACGGTCGACCAGGAACTCCACCATCTCCGGCTTCGAACCCGCCTGACCACAGATAGACGACCTGACGCCGCGCTCCCTGCACGCAGCGACCACCTCCTCGATCAACCTGAGCACCGCCGGATGCATCTCGTCGTAGATGTCCGCGACGCGCTCGTTGTTACGGTCGGCCGCCAGCACGTACTGCGTCAGGTCGTTCGTGCCGAACGACACGAAGTCGACGCCCTCGTCCAAGATGTCTTCTATCACGAGCGCGCTCGACGGGGTTTCCACCATGACGCCCCACGAGACGTCGTCGACGCCCACGCGCTCGAACTCGTGTCGCGCGCGCCTCACGTCCTCGGCGTCGTTCACCAGCGGCAGCATGACCTCCACGTTGTCGTAGCCGACGTCACGTAGCTTCCTGAAAGCCCGTAGCTCCAGCTCGAAGATGTCGGGTTCGTCGAGCGAACGCCGAATGCCACGGAACCCCATCATCGGGTTGTGTTCGACGGGCTCGTCCTCACCGCCCTCCAGACTCCGGAACTCGTCCGTAGGCGCGTCCAGAGTCCTCACGCGTACCGGACGGGGGTAGAAAGCCTCCGCCACCTCCTGCACGCCCTCGACGACGCGGTCGATGTACGCCCGGTCACCGTGCTCGCCGACGTACCGCGCAGGAGTCATACCCAGGTCGAGAACCATGTGCTCCATCCGCAGGAGGCCGACGCCGTCTGCGCCCGTCGCCGCCGCGCGCTCGGCGGCGTCCGGAATCGAGACGTTGACCTTGACCTCCGTCGCCGTCACGAGGTCGGACGAACCACCCGCCGAACCCGGGCGCTCCGGGACGTCTTCCTCCACGTCTGCTTCGACGTCGCCGCCGGAGTACACCTTGCCGCGGTCGCCGTCCACCGTGACGACGTCGCCGTCCTCTAGCGTCTCCGTCGCGTCCTCCGTGCCGACGACCGCGACCTTGCCGAGCTCGCGAGAGACGATGGCGGCGTGGCTCGTCAGACCGCCTTCGTCGGTGACGATAGCGGCCGAGCGCTTCATCGCGGGCACCATGTCTGGCGTCGTGCCCTCGGTCACCATGACGTCGCCTTCCTTGACGCGGTCTATCTCGTCGAGACGCATCACGACGCGCACCCTTCCGCTAGCGCTGCCCGGAGACGCACCCATGCCCTCGACGATCACGTCGCCGTCGTCGGCTTCGACGGCCTCGACGTCTTCGCCGCCCTCGTGTATCGTCGTGATGGGCCTGGACTGGAGCACGAAAAGCTCGTCGTCGGCGATAGCCCACTCGACGTCCTGCGGCGAGCCGTAGTGTTCCTCGAGGCGTTCGCCGACCTCCGCTAGCTCGTGTATCTCCTCGTCGGAGAGCACGCGTTCCTCGACGCGCTCCTCCGGAACCTCCGTCTCGACCGTCTCGCCCGTCGACGCATCCTGGACGTGCATCGTCTTCTTCCGGGACACCCGGGCCTCCACCACCTCTCGCGCCGTCCTGTCGAAGACGTAGTTGTCGGGCGTCACGCCGCCGCTCACGACGGACTCCCCGAGACCCCAGGCGGCCTCGACCGTGACCTCGCTGGCGCCCGTCGACGGATCCGACGTGAACATCACGCCGCTCTTGTCGGCGTCCACCATCGCCTGGACGACGACGGCTATCTCGACGTCCTCGTGAGGGAAGCCCTTCTCCTGCCTGTAGTATATCGCTCGCTCGGTGAACAGAGACGCCCAGCACTCCTTCACCCGTCGGACGACCTCGTCCTCGCCGCTCACGTTGAGGTAGGTCTCCTGCTGGCCGGCGAACGACGCGTCCGGCAGGTCCTCCGCCGTCGCAGACGAACGGACGGCGACGTACTCGGCGTCGAGGCTCGCGTAGCCCTCGACCGACGCAAGCCTGACGTCGTCGGGCATCTCGGCGTCGAGAATGAGCTCCGTAGCGCGCTCGTGCGCCTGCTGTAGCGCCTCGGAGTCCTCCGGGTCGACGTCGACGGCCTCGAACAACGTCTCCCGTATCCCGGATTCGTCGAGGAACCGTCTGTAGGCCTCGGTGGTCACGACGAAGCCCGGGGGAACGGGGAAACCCTCTCGCGCCATCTCGCCGAGCGACGCACCCTTGCCGCCCACTCGGTCCAGGTCGCCCTTGCCCACGTCCTCGAACCACAGCACGGATTCCGTCATCGGTTGGACAAACCGAGAGACGAACCATAACGGTTTCGTTCACCCTGCCTCCGCCCCCGGACCCCGGCGCCTTCACCTCGTTCGGCGGGTTTTTATGGGCCGCCGGCTAAGCCCACGTCGATGGACTACCCGAAGGAAGAGCCGACGCTCGTCACCTGCGCGCTGCCGTACGCCAACGGCAAAGCCCACCTCGGACACCTGCGGACCTACATCCCCGGCGACGTCCTCACGCGCTCTCTCCGGAAGGTCGGCCAGGAGACGACGTTCGTCTGCGGAAGCGACATGCACGGCACGCCTATCGTCGTCAACGCCGAGCAACAGGGCCGCGAACCCGAGGACCTAGCGACCGAGTACCACGACTACTTCACGGAGACGTTCCCGCGCATCGACGTCGAGTTCGACCACTACGGACACACCCACCAGGACTCCAACGTCCGGAGGACGCAGGAGATAGTCCGCGCGCTCGAGGAAAACGGCTACGTCTACGAGGACACGATGAAGGTCGCCTACGACCCCGAGGCCGACCGCACGCTACCCGACCGGTACGTCGAAGGCACGTGTCCGTACTGCGGAAACGACGAAGCGAGAGGGGACGAATGCGACGAGTGCGGCCGCCACCTCGAACCAGGGGAGATAGAGGACCCGGTCTCGAAGGTCACGGGCGCGCCAGCCGAGTACGTCGAACAGGAACACCGGTTCTTCGCGCTCAGCGAACTCACGGAGTTCCTACGCGAGTTCGTCGACGGCCTCCGCGGCACGTCGAACGCCCGAAACCAGCCGAAAGGATGGATAGAGGACGGCCTCCAGGACTGGTGCATCACGCGTGACCTCGACTGGGGCGTGCCGTACCCCGGCGACGACGACCTCGTGCTCTACGTCTGGGTCGACGCGCCGATAGAGTACATCGCGTCGACCGAGGAGTGGGCGGCCGCCCGCGGCCAACCCGACGCGTGGGAGCGGTTTTGGAGGGACGACGGCGAGATAGTCCACGTCATCGGAGGCGACATCATACAGCACCACTGCGTCTTCTGGCCCGCGCTCCTACACGGTGCCGGCTACGAGACTCCGGACGCCGTGCTCGCCTCCGGCCTCGTGAAGATAGACGACCGCGCGTTCTCGACGTCGAAGGGCCGCGCAGTCTGGCTCGACGAAGACTACCTCGACGTCGGCCTCGACCCCGACCTCATACGGTACTACATCGTCTCGTACACGGGATTCGAGAACGACCTCAACTTCTCGTGGCCGCTGTTCCAGGAGCGCGTGAACAACGAGCTCGTCGACATCTACGGCAACTTCGTATACCGGTCGTTGCTGCTGAGCTACGACAACTACGACGGCCTCCCCGACGGCACGCTGTCGCAGGAGGTCGAGGACGAGATAGACGCCGCAGTCGAGCGGTTCCGGCGGGCGGTCGACGACCTCGAGGTCAAGGAAGTGGCCGAGGCCGGCATGGCGCTCGCGGGCTACGGGAACGAGTACATACAGCGCAACGAACCCTGGCGGCTCGTCGACGACGACCCGGAGCGCGCGGCCGAGGTGCTGTACGACTGCCTCGCAATCGCTCGAGCGGCCGCCCTGCTGCTCGAACCCGTGATGCCGTCGGCCGCAGAACGCGTCTGGAGTCAGCTCGGAGAGGGCGACGTCCACGGGGCGACGCTCGACGCCGCGACGGCGCCGCTCGAAGGCGAGCCACGGGAGCCCGAGCCACTTTTCGAGCAGGTCGAAGACGATCTCGTCGACGAGCTAGACGCGCGCGTCGGGACGGCGGGAGACCAAGGCGAAGCCGACGGCGAGTCCCGAGCGGAAGCCGACGCCGTAGACGACGGCGCCGACGCCGACGAAACCCAGGTAGAGGGCGCTGTCGACGACGGTGACGAGATACCGTTCGAGCGCTTCGAAGAGCTAGACCTCCGGGTCGCCGAAGTCGTCTCCGCCGAGGAGATAGAGGACAGCGACAGCCTGCTCCTGCTCGAAGTCGACGTCGGCGACGACGTACGCCAGGTCGTCGCAGGCCTCAAGGGCCTGCACGCGCCCGAAGACCTCGTCGGCAGCCGCGTCGTCGTCGTCACCAACCTGGAGACGGCGTCGATATTCGGCTACGACAGCGAGGCGATGCTCCTCGCGGCGGGCGAAGACGCCGACCTACTGACGACCGCGGGCGACAGCGCGGCGGGCACCCGCGTTCGTTGAACGGCGTTCGGTTTTAATGGAGGCGCACGCGTAGCCCGGCGTATGACCGAGTACGGCCTCGACAGGATGCGCGAGATATACGTGAGCGGCGCTACCGGCGACTACACGCCTTTCCCCGTCAGACACGACGAACTTCGCGCGCGGGCGCACGACGAGATGACGGACGAAGCCTACGGATACGTCGCCGGCGCCGCGGGACGCGAGGACACCGCGCGCGACAACGAAGCCGACTTCGACCTCTACAGGCTCGAACCCGAGGTGCTCCGTGACGTCTCCGAACGCGACCTGTCGGTCGACGTCCTCGGCAGGGAGTACGCCGCACCCCTGGGTCTCGCGCCCGTCGGCGTGCAGTCGATAGTCCACTCCGAAGGAGAGCGTGCGAGCGCGTCGGCCGCCGCCGAGCACGGCCTGCCGTACGTGTCGTCGACCGTCTCTTCGACGCGTCTCGAGGACACCGCGGAAGCCTACGAGGGAGCGTGGTTCCAGCTCTACCCGTCGAGCGACCGAGAGCTTACCCGCAGCCTCGTCGGCCGCGCGGAAGACGCCGGCTACTCCGCCGTCGTCGTCACCGTCGACGTACCGCTCAACGGATGGCGGACGCGCGACCTGTCGAACGCCTACCTGCCGTTCCTCGACGGCGAGGGCATCGCGAACTACACGACCGACCCCGTCTTCCGCGAGCGCCTCGGCAAGCCACCCGAGGACGACAGCTTCGCCGCGATACAGGAGTTCATCGAGGTGTTCAGCGACCCTTCGCTGACCTGGGAGTCGGTAGAGTACGTTCTCGACGCGACCAGCCTGCCGGTCGTCGTCAAAGGCGTGCTCTCGCCCGAAGACGCCCGCCGGGCAGAGGCCGCGGGTTTCGACGGCGTCTACGTCTCGAACCACGGCGGCCGACAGGTCGACGGCTCCGTATCGGCGGTCGAAGCCCTGCCGCGCGTCGCGAGCGAGGTCGACGTCCCCGTGTTGTTCGACGGCGGCGTACGCGGCGGCAGCGACGTCCTCAAAGCCGTCGCGCTCGGCGCCGACTGCGTCTTCGTCGGACGGCCGTACCTCTACGGTCTCGCCGTCGACGGCCGCGACGGCGTATCCGAGGTCCTCCGGAACTACCTCGCGGACCTCGACGTAACCCTCGGCCTCGTCGGCCACAGGGACGTCGAGGACGTGACGTCGGACGTCCTCGTCGAGGACGTCGAGGTGTAGCCCGCCGAGCGAGCGGCTACCGAAGAGGATAACAGACGAGCGCGCGACTCCAGGCCATGGAGGTAATCGACGGCGAAGAAGTCGCAGCCGACGTCCGGCGCGAGGTCGCACGCGAGATAGAGGCGCTCGGCTGGTCGCCGCGTCTCGTCGCCGTGTTGATGAGCGACGACCCCGCGAGCGAGACCTACGTCAGGATGAAGCACCGTGCCGCCGACGAAGTCGGAGTCGACAGCGAGACCATCGAGATAGACCCCGGGGAGCCGGAGTCGAAGTTGCTCGACACGGTCGCCGACCTCAACGACGACGACTCGGTCGACGGCGTGCTCGTACAGCTACCGCTTCCCGACCACGTCGACGGAAACGCCGCGTTAGACGCGGTCTCACCCGACAAAGACGTCGACGGCTTCCACCCCGTCAACAAGGGACTGCTGCTCGACGGCCGGCCGCGAGTCGTGCCCGCCACCCCCCGGGGAGTCCACCGTCTGTTGCTCGAAGCCGACGTCGAGATAGAGGGCGCGGACGTAACCGTCGTCGGTCGCTCGGAGATAGTCGGCAAGCCGCTCGCGGCGTTGCTCACAAACCACGACGCCACGGTCACCGTCTGTCACTCGCGCACCGAGGACCTCGCGTCTCACACCCGGCGGGCCGACGTCGTCGTCGCCGCAGTCGGCGTGCCCGAGATGGTGACCGCGGACATGGTCGGCGAAGGCGCCGTCGTGATAGACGTCGGCGTCAACCGCGTCGACGCCGACAACGAGAGAGGCTACGAACTCGTGGGCGACGTCGACTTCGACGGCGTCAGCCAGGTCGCCGGCGCCGTCACGCCGGTTCCCGGGGGCGTCGGACCGATGACCGTGGCTTCGTTGATGCAGAACACGGTCGAGCTAGCTCGCCGGCGACGCGGCTGACGTCCAGGGTCACGCGACGTATTCGTCGTGTACGTCGCGGAGCAAACGCAGGCCTTCGACTGCGTCGTCGACCGAGCCTTCGGTCGCCCTCGTGCGCTTCGCCTTCGTCCGCGCTCGCTCGACGGCGTCTCCGACGTCGGTGTCCCACAGGTCGCGCTCCCTGCACCAGGCGGCGAGCGCGCGACCGTAGTCCTCGACGGCTTCGGCGACCGCGAGCCGGTGAGCGGCGTCGAGCGACGTCGGGCGCTCCCCCGGCGGCTCGGCTTCCGCTACGCCGCGTAACATCTCGACGACGTAGGCTCTCTCGGATTCGTCTATCTCTCGCGTGTGGTCGAGGAGTTCGGCGGCGAGGTACTTGATCTCGCACGCCATCACGTAACGGACGTCGAGTTCGTCGACTCCGTCGCCGTCGTCGAAGTCGTGGCGCGCGGTGTACTCCCGGCAGCGTTCCTCGGCTTCCCCGAGCGCCTGCCGGAGGCCGCCTTCGAGGAGTTCGGCGACGTCGAACTCCGGCGCCGGTACGCCGCGCCGGCTGCGGGGGCTGCCGCACTCGGGACACGCGTAACTGTCGACGCTCCAGGTCTCGCCGCAGTCGAGACACGTGCGCTCTCCGCTCGGCTCCACGTCAGGGCTTGGACGCCGCCGCCTAAAACGCCGTCGACCGCTCAGTCGAGCGCGGTGAGCTCCTGTATGTCGGGCACCGACGCGGCGTCGTCGGTTATCTGACCCATCCTGTCCTGGTGTTTCTCCATGGCGTACATGGCGAGGTCGCCGGGGTTCGGACCCGGGAGGTCGTTGGGGTCGTCGATGCCCTCGTAGATGTAGTTCGTGGTGTCGTTGACGAGCGGCACGAGCTCCGCGAGCGTCTCGTTCAACACTTCCTCGTCGACGCCCTCTTCCTCGAGCCCGTGCTTTATCTTGCTCATGCCGAAGCCGACGTGCCGGCCTTCGTCGCTACGTATCTTCGCGATGCCCTCGACGAGCCCCGGCAGGTGCGGTGTCTCGTCGTCGCTGTCCTCCTCGAACGTCCGGGTGAGGCCCCAGTAGCCCGTCTGCGCGAGTATGCCTTCGACGGTCAGGTGGTAGTGGGCGTGTGCTATCACGCGGTTCTCCGGGGTGTCCTCCTCCAGAAGCCGGTGCAGGGCCTCCTCCTCGCGCTCGAACAGCTCCTCGTACCCGGGGCTGTACCACTCTGGGTCGCGCGGCGAGCTTTTCTCCATGCCAAGCTCCTCCTCGGCGGCGTGGGTGACCTCCTTCCAGTACCGGTCGAAGAACTCCGTGTGCTTCGCCTCCTCGTACATCTGCGTCGTGATGAACATCTGGTCCTCGATGTCGTCGAAGGCGACGGCGAACGGCGCGAGGTCCTCTGTAACGGCTTCCTCGCCGGCGCCGAACATCGCGAGGGACTTCCGGAGCATGTCGGTGTACTCGATCATGTCCTCGTTGTCCTTCGAGAACTCTATCATGTTCTCGAGGTCGCGCTCCAGGTCGATGTCGAACGGGTCCCAGTGCCGTTCGACGGCGTTCCGGAAGTACCTGTATCCGCGTTGGTTCTCGTCTATCTGTACTTTTACTCCGTCTACTTCTCCGGCCATGGATGTCGTTGTAGACTGGCTCCGTTACGGGTTGCCCCGCCTATATGCGGCAGTTTATTATTCGGGGGACGCAGGACTACGACCATGAGGTACATCACCGCGGTGCTCTCGCCCGAGGACGGCACGTTCCACCCCGTCGACGGCATCGTCGCGGACAACCCCGACCTCTACCGCGGCCGCGTGCTCCACGTCAAGCTACTTCAGGACGGCACCGTGATAGCTCTGTACGCCGTCGGAGGCGACCGCGACGCCCTCGAGAGCGAGCTAGAGGCACACCCCGACGTCCTCGAGCACAACGTCTTCGACGTCGACGACGAGATGCACGTCTACGTACACGTCGAGTACGGCGAACCCGTCGTCGAGCTACTGTCGATAAGCGACGAACGCAAGCTGATGGTCGACATGCCGATAGAGTTCGTCGAAGGCGGCGTCCGCGTCACCGTCATCGGCGAGCAGGAGACGTTACAGCGCGCGATAGACCAGCTACCCGACGACATCAACATAGAGATAGAGCAGGTCGGCAGGTACAGCCCCGACGACGACCGCATCCTCTCGCTCCTGACCGAGCGACAGCGCGAGGCGCTCGAGGCCGCCGTCCGTCACGGCTACTACGACGTGCCGCGGAAGGCGACCCACGAGGAGGTGGCCGACGAGATGGGGTGCGCGCCTTCGACGGCCGCCGAACACCTCCGGAAGCTAGAGAGCAGGATAGCGCACGCGCTCGTCGAAGACGAGTGAGGTAAGGCAGGACGTACGTCGGCGTAGAACCCCGATACGTAACCTCTATCCGCCGAGGATACCGCCGAGGAAGCCGCCGCTGTCGCCGTCACTCCCGCCGTCGGTCTCGACTATCTCCCATCCCTCTATGTCGAACTCGACGTCTATCTGGCCTCCCGACGACGACGCGCCCTGAGTGTATATCTCGAGGTACTCGCACTCGAGGGCGCCGAGACCCTCCTCGGTCTTCATCCTCACGAGCATGCTCAGCCCGTCCTCCTTGAAGTGCTCGCGTTCGACCTCCTCGCCTCCGTCGAAGAAGACTATCTCGTCGTTCGAGAGCGCGTAACCCGTCTTCTCCTCGCTCTCGAAGTAACGTTCGGCGCTCTCGAGGTCGGAGGCGTAGCCTATACGTGTGCCCGCAGGAGCCTTCGTCTTGTTGAGGTTGCCAGCCTGGGTCACGAGTATAGTCCTTCTGTCGACCTCGACGTGGTCGGGCTCGAAGACGTCTATCAAGCCGCTCTCGCGTCCTATGTACGACATGTACGTGAGGAACATCTCGACGGAGTCCGTCCGGGACGTTTGGCGCTCTATCTCGCCCTCCTGGTCGACGAGGACAGAGACGGCTTCCTCGCCTTCGGCGGAGTCGAGGCCCTCTACCTCGGCGTAGACGGGCCAGCCCTCGAGGTAGACTACGACGCCTTTCCCCCGGTCGGACTCGACGACGAGGCTTCCGGTGAACCCCTTCTGCCGCGCCTCCGTGTGAGCGACGTCGAAGCTCGACTCGTGCGTCCTTATCTGCTCTGGCGCGGGTACGTTCATGGTGGTGGTTACGGGTGTCCGTCTTAAATAAGTATGTGGCGTTTTCGACGGGTTTTAGTGCGACACCCCCCTGTTGGCACCACGGACCGTAGTAGGCCGCAGGCCGACGACTACGGGGTGACAGGATGACAGACATAGAACAAGCAGTCGAAAGAGCCCTCTCGGATAGACCCGAGAGGAACTTCGAGGAGAGCGTGGACATAGCCGTGAACCTAAGGGACCTCGACCTCAGTCAGCCGGACCAGAGGGTGGACGAAGAGGTCGTGCTCCCGTCGGGCACGGGCAAGGACGTGAGGGTCGCCGTCATAGCCGACGGCGAGACGGCGCTGCAGGCCGAGGAAGTCGCCGACCGGGTGATACGTCCCGACGAAGTCGAGGGTATAGCCGACGGCGACGAGGCGAAGGACCTCGCGGACGAGATGGACTTCTTCGTAGCGGAGACCGAGTACATGCAGGACATCGGCCGTCATCTCGGCCGCGTCCTCGGCCCGCGAGGCAAGATGCCGTCTCCGCTTCCGCCGGACGCCGACGTCCAGGACGAGGTAGGCCGGCTGAAGGGCACGGTGTCGCTCCGCTCGGGCGACAGCCGGACTTTCCACGCGCAGGTCGGCAACGAAGACATGACGCCTGAGGAGATAGCCGACAACGTCGACGCCGTCGTCAGGCGGCTGAAGGCGACCCTCGAGAAAGGCGACCTCAACATAGACAGCGTCTACGTGAAGACCACGATGGGCCCCGCGGTGGAGGTGGCGTAGATGAGCGTCCTCACCCGCGAGGTACCCGAGTGGAAGAGACGCGAGATAGAGGAGTTCCGGAGCCTGCTTCAGGAACACGAGGCCGTCGGCGTCGTCAACGTCGAGGGCATCGCGTCGCGTCAGTTCCAGAAGCTACGCGGCAACCTCCACGGCGCGGCGGCCGTCCGCGTCGGCCGGAACACGTTGATGCGCCGGGCGCTCGAGGCCGAGGGCTACGACGACCTCGTGGAACACGTCTCGGGTCAGAGCGGCCTGCTGTTCACCGACGAGAACCCGTTCTCGCTGTACAGGAAGATAGAGGAGGGCAAGAGCCCCGCGCCGCTCAAGCCCGGTCAGGTGGCGCCCAACGACGTCGTGATACCCGAGGGCGACACGGGCTTCGACCCCGGTCCGTTCGTCGGCGACCTCCAGCAGATAGGCGCGGCGGCGCGCATCGACGAAGGCGCTATAAAGGTCGTCGAGGACAGCGTCGTCGTCGAGGAAGGCGAGGTCGCCGACGCAGAGACAGCGGAGGTTCTCGCGAAGCTCGAAATCGAGCCCATCGAAGTCGGTCTCGACCTCCGTGTGCTGTACGAGGACGGCGTCCTGTTCGAACCCGAGGACCTCGACGTCGACGTCGACGAGTACCGCGACGACCTCGCGGCCGCGGCTTCGGGTGCGTTCAACCTCGCGATGGAGGCCGCGGTCGTCAACGACGACACCGCGGGCGCGCTGCTGTCGAAGGCGCGGGGCGACGCCCTCGCGGTCGGCGTCGAGGCATCGGTCTACGAGCCCGGCGTGCTGGAGGGCCTGGTGTCGGAGGCCGACGCACAGCTTCGTGCGCTCGCGTCGAGTCTCGACGACGACGCTCTCCCGGAGGAGCTACGTGGCGTCGAGGCTCCGTCTGCGGAGCCGGCTCCCGAAGCCGGGGCCGGCGAGACGGAGGAAGACGCCGAGGACGAAGCCGACGCCGACGAAGCAGAGGCCGAAGAAGACGAAGGAGACGCCGAGGACGACGCCGCCGAGGGCCTCGGCAACCTCTTCTAAACCGGAAGAGGTTTAATACGAACACCACCACTGGAGACTACAACCATGGAGTATCTGTACGCAGCACTAGTACTGCACAACGCAGGACAGGACGTGACCGAGGACGGAGTGACCGAGGTTCTCGAGGCAGCCGGCGTAGAGGTGGACGAGAGCCGTGTGAAGGCTCTCGTAGCCGCGCTCGAGGACGTCGACATAGACGAGGCAGTCGAGCAGGCTGCCGCCGCGCCCGCGGCGCCCGCGGCCGCGCCCGCCGAGGCAGGCGACGCGGGCGAAACCGACGAGGAAGACGAGGAAGCCGAGGCCGAGGAGGAAGAGGACGACGAGGAAGCCGAGGAGGACGCTGCCGAAGGCCTCGGCGAGCTCTTCGGCTGAGCTCCCGGGACACCTCGGAAGTGAGGACGCTGGGGAAAGCTTAATCGTGTCGACTTCTTATCGAGTTTAGATGCAGAGCAACAGGAAGAGGAAACCGCTGTCGCGCAGGGTTTTCGCGGCTCTCTACGACTTCGTGTTCGGCGGGGGCCTCAAGAAGACGCTGGTGGCGGTGTTCCTCATCTCGATGCTCGGTCTGTCTGTCGCGTATCTGGTCTACCCTCAGACGGTGGCGTCGGTGGCGATGGGAACGCTTGGTATGGCGGAGCAGGACTTCACTCCTCCGGAGATAGAGGAGGGCGAGGAGGTGTTCGAGTACGAGGGAACCTGGTCGGGTAGCGGGGGTCCCGTCGGAACCAGCATAGGTGGCGACGTGCACGCGGTCGTCGACTGGGAGGCAGGCGAGGTCAGCGCGGAGATGGAGGGTGACGAGGTGTCGGAGGGCTACATGGAGGGCTCCGTCGACCCCGAGACGGGCGTCACGGAGGGCGAGGGAGCCGTCGACGCCTTCGGTATGAGCGGCGTCAGCTTCGAGATAGAGGGTGAGTACGACCCGGAGGGCACGACTGCGTCGGGAGAGTGGGAGTCGACGGGAGAGATAAGCGGCTCCGGAACCTGGGACGTGGAGATGACGGAGGAGTCGCG
>JBKGYY010000007.1:0-26722 GCA_046545855.1 Halobacteriales archaeon
AGGCTTCGCGCGCGCAGCGAACCGAGGGAAGCGCGCAAGATAGGTGTGCCCGCCGAGACCACTGCGAGCAACAGCAGTACGGCGGAGACGGCTACCGTGCGTCCGAACACGTCTACGGCGGGGTCGCCGTACAGGTGTTCGAGGACGAGCCCCGCCGCCATGAACGCGGCTCCGGCGTACGTCCGGAGCGCTCGCTCCGAACGCCAGACACTCCGGGGGTCACGGTAGCCGGAGAAGCCGACGTCCTCGACTTCGTACCCCGCTCGCTCGACGGCGTCGACTGCGTCGTCTACGACGTCGGAAGACATCCTGACGTCCACCGAACCCGTCGTCGGGTTGACGTCGTAGTCCTCGACGCCTTCGACGGAGTCGAGAGCCGACTCCACCTTGCTGGCGCAAGTCGGACAGTCGACGTCCGGCGTGTCGAGAGACACCTCGTCCCGGGATTGTTCCACGGTCTAGCTTGGCGTCCCAGGCATAATACGAGTTCGGACGTCGACGCCACGACGATGGACTTAATGAGACGGCGGCCGAGCCAACACCGATGAAGAAGCTCCTCGGGGTCGGCGGAAGCCAGGACAGCTTCACGGCGTTGGAGCGCACGTTACAGCGAGTGAGGAACACGGGCGACGAAGTCGTCGTAGCCGTCGTCGATAACCCCGAGAGCACGCTCTCCGCCGACGAAGTCGAAGACCGCGTGCGACGGGCGCTGGAAGACGTCGAGTTAGAAGCCGAGGTACGCAGGCTCGAAGGCCACGCAGGCAGCGGGCTCCTCGAGCTAGCCGAGGCCGAGGGATTCGACGAGATAGTGCTCGGAGGCGGTAGACGCAGCAACATGGGCAAGATACGGGTCGGAGAGATAGCCGAGTTCGTCGTGCTCAACAGCCGAGTCAGCGTCAAACTCGTCCGATGAACCCCGAGGACCTGCCGGCCTACAGCGTCGCCGACGCCGACAGACCGCCCTACAGCCTCGAGGACCGCGAGGGACGCACGATAGACGTCGAAGTCGCGACAGAGGCCGACGTCTCCGACCTCGTCGAGATGTACGAGCGATTCGACCCCGCCGACCGCGCGCAAGGCATACCACCCGTCCGCCCGGACGAGATACAGCGATGGCTCGAAGTCGTCCTCGAGGGATACAACGTCGTCGGCCGCCACGACGGCGACGCAGTAGCCCACTCGATGCTCGTCGACACCGGAGAGGTAGACACCTGCGAGCTAGCTATCTTCGTGCTCCAGCCCTACCAGGGCGCGGGCATCGGAACCAGGCTCGTGGAGTCGGCGTTCGGGCTGGCGTACGACGACGGCGTGACCGCCATCTGGCTAACCGTGGAGCGCTGGAACCACGCCGCGATACGTCTCTACCGAAAGCTCGGCTTCCAGGAGACGGGAGGCGGAGGCATGGAGCTAGAGATGGGTTTACGGTTGACCGAGTGACGGGGACGCAGCCCTAGGTCAGACGTGTTCGTCGAGGAACTCCGCCATCCTCGTGTACGCTTCGATCCGGTTGTCGAGCTTGCTGAAGCCGTGGCCCTCGTCCTCGAAGTAGACTTCCTCGACGGGTACGTCGTTGGCCCGTAGAGCGCCGGCTATCTGCCGTGCTTCGTCGACGGGCACCCGCGGGTCGTTCTCTCCGTGCATCACGAGCAACGGCGCGCGTATGCGGTCGGCTTGGTTGACCGGGCTGATGGACTCCAGGAAGTCCCGGTCTCCGTCGAGCGAGCCGTACTCGGCTTCACGTAGCTCTCGCCGCCACTCACCCGTGTTCTCCAGGAAAGACACGAAGTTCGCTATGCCGACGACGTCGACGCCGGCGGCCCAGCGCCCGGGGTACTCGACGAGCGCCGCGAGCACGAGGAAGCCGCCGTAGCTTCCTCCGTAGGCGGCGGCACGCTCGGCGTCGACTTCGGCTTGGCCTTCGAGGTAGTCGAGTGCCGCGCCGACGTCGCGGACGGCGTCCATCCTCCTGCGGCCGTCGTCGAGCGAAGCGTACTCCCTGCCGTACCCCGTCGAACCCCGGACGTTGGGCTCGAACAACGCGTAACCCTCGGCGAGCAGGTACTGCCGGAGGCCGCTGAACGACGGACGGCGCTGGCTCTCTGGTCCGCCGTGCAGGTCGACGACGACGGGGTACGGTGGCTCGACGTCCGCGGTCGAGGGAAGCGAGAGCAACGCGGGGATCTCCAGGCCGTCGTGCGACTCGTACGACGTCGTCTCGGCGTCGACGAACGAACCGGGGTCGACTCCCGCGGTCGCAGCCCGCGTCCACCTCGTCGGCCTGGAGTCGGAGTCGGCGACGGAGTGGACGTTCGCGTTCTCGCCGCGGCTCGTCGTCGTCACGGCTAGCTCTCCCTCTTTGGAGAACGACGTGCCGCCGACGACGCACCGCGGGAGGTCGAGCCGGCCTTCGCTCTCGAACGGACGCGTCGTCGCGAGGTAGACGTGGCTGTAGCCCTCGACGTTGACGGAGTACGCGAGACGGCCGCCGTCGTCGGAGACCCGGACTCCCTCTACCTCGTACTCGCCTCCGTCGACGACGGCTTCGGCTTCGCCCGACTCGGGGTCGAGGCGCGCGAGATACGTGGTGTCCCTGCCGCTGTCTGTAACGACGTAGACTCCGTCCTCGGTCCACTCGGCCGAGCCCCAGCGCGCGTCTCCGCCGCGACCGAGCCGCGTCGACTCACCGGTTTCGACGTCGACGACGTAGAGCTCCTGGTGGAAGTTCGAGATGGCTTCGCGCACGAGGAGTCTGTCGCCGTTGGGACTCCAGTCCGACACAGAGTACCAGCCGTCTGTCTCGAGGACGAGACTTCCCTCACGTTCGTCTCGACGATGTACGTAGACGTCGAAGACGGATGGGTCGCGGGAGTTCGAAGTGTACGCCACGCGGTCGCCGTCCTGGCTCCATCCTCCCCAGCGGTGTATGGCGTCGTCGTCCCGCGTTAGCTTCCGGACGTCGGTTCCATCCAGGCTCATGAGGTGTATCTGCGTGCGTTCGTCGCCTCCTTCGTCGATGCCGAACGCGAGTTCGTCGCGCGACGGAGAGCAGACGGCGTACGACACGGGTTCGTCGTAGAAAGAAAGCTGGTGCTGCCAGCCCATCGGCTCGTCCAGCCTCCATATCTGGGCGACGCCCGTGACGTCGCTGAGGTACACGAGGCTGTCGTCTACGGCGTAGGACGGCGAGTAAGCGCTCCGCACACGGAGGTATCTCTCTACGTCGTGTGGCATGACCCGGCGTTGTACGGCGTAGTCCATACCGTTTGGCATCGGTGTTTCGACGGTGATTTGTTCGACGGCGGCGTTCGACGGAGCGTGAACCTGCGTGTCCGCGGAGTCTGCTCTACGTCGCTCTGCCGTCTCGCACTCGAACTCGGGTTCGACGTCGTCGAGCCCTCCGACGTCCAGCGCGAGAGGTTCGACGTATTCGACGACGGCGACCCCGACGTAGTCGTGCGGGACTCGTGCGACCGCCTCGGTGTCTACGTCCACGGGGAAGGCGCGAGCGAGGTGGCGAGCGAGTTCTCCGACGCCCTCGGTGAGACGGCGTTCGTATGGCGTTCGACGGCGCCGGAGGGCGGCCACGTCGAAGCCGAGGTACTGGAGACACGGGGAGGCGGCGCGGTCGTCGGCTTCGACGGCGGGGAAGCCTACCTGCCTTTCTCCGAGGTGGACGGCTACGTCGAACGAGGCGACGCCGTCGACGTCTGGATAGAGACCGACCACGCTCCCTGGTGCGACCGACGGCCGACTGCGACGTCGGAGCTACGTGTCGGCGGCGACGTCGGCCTCCGTCGCGGCTCCCGGCCGCGTGTCCGCGGTGGAGACGACGCCGACCACCGGGAGCTATCGATGAGCGTCGACCTGATGGACTATGAACCACCCGGGGGATGGAGTCCGTCGGTCGACGGCGACGCCCTGTCTCTGTCGACCGACGAGATGGGACGCCGGCTGGAGGAGGCGGAGCGCGAGGCAAGGAGGCTGAACGGCGACGTCTCGGGCTGGTGGCTGTGGACGGCGGGCGAGCCCCGCGAGGCTCTCGACGGCCTCCGCCGAGAGGTGGTGCCGACGGAGCGAGGCCACCATCGGCTGAAGGCCTGGGGTTCGACGGCGGCGTCGGCCGTCGACTTCCTGGAGAGCGCCTTCGAGCCCCCGACGTTAGACGGACTGCCGTTCGACGCCGCGGCGAGTGCTTTCGGCCCCGCGGTCGGTGACTCCGTCGGAGTGCTCCACGTGAAGCCGTCGGGCGACGTCGTCCGTCTAGGCCCCGCCGAGGTCGTCGAGGTGGGCGACGGCGGCGTCGTCGCGGAACGTGTAATGCGGTCCGACGGAGTCTACGACGGCCTCGACGTCGAGCGCACCGAGGGAGACGTAGCGCGGTCGACGTACCGCGAAGGCGAGATGGTGTACGAGACGCGGTACTTCGGCGACGACGGCCTCGTAGGAGCTTACTTCAACGTCTGCACCCCGCTCGAGGTGCATCCCGGCCGGGTGGCTTACGTCGACCTTTACGTCGACGTCGTCGTGGTCGACGGGGACGTCCGTGTCGTCGACGAGGACGAACTAGAGGACGAGGTCGACGGCGGCTTCGTACCGCCGGAGGTCGCCGAACGCGCGCTCGAGCGCGCGAAATCGCTCGCGGACGAAGCGAGCGACCGCGTGGAGACGTGACTCCAGGTGACCGGAGACGACGCGGGCGTCGGGAGACGGTGGCCGCGGGCACGGGGCGTCACGACATGACGGCGGGGGGTTGTGTCCCCGGCGCACGGACATAAACTATTTTATATCACGAAGGCCATTCGACTACGTGATGATCGACACAGACGAGCTTCTACGTCGTCTCGAAGAGGAGGGCGCCGAGATCATGAGGGTGCTCGGCGAGAGGATGCCGGTGTTCGCCGACGTCCTCGAGAGCGACGACGAGGTCCTCGTGCTCATAGACCTCCCGGGATGCGAGAAACACAGCGTCGACCTCCAGTTCGAGGAAGGCGTGGGCTTCACCGACGGCGTCGGCGGCAGGCTCCGCGTCGAAGCACGTCGGGAGAAACCCCTGGAGGAAGGCTTCAGGTACGTCGCCGAGGCACGCTCCGACTTCGTCCGCGGCAGCGTCCCCGTCCACGCCGACGTGAACTACGACGAATCCGAGGCGACCTACGAGAACGGACTCCTCAGGGTACGTCTCCCGAAGACCGCGGGAACCGAGATAGACCTGGAGTAGACACGCGGGCGAATCGCGGATGCCGAATGCAACCTGGCGGCTCGTCCGCGCCATACTGCGTTTCCTGCCTCTAGCGCTCGCGCTAGCTCGCGACCGCAACCGCTACCTGCTTTTCGGACCCCGGCGGAGGATGACGCCGGAGCGCAGGAGGAAGCGCGCCAGGAAGCTCAAAAAAGCGTTCATCGACCTCGGACCGACGTACATAAAGCTCGGTCAGCTTCTGTCGACGCGACCCGACGTCGTGCCGCAGGAGTACGTCGACGAGCTGATGGAGCTACAGGACGACGTGCCTCCCGCGGCGTACCCCAAGATAGAGCGTGTGATAGAGGAGGAACTCGGACCCGTCGACCTCGTGTTCCAGAGGTTCGAACGCAACGCAATCTCCGGGGCTTCGCTCGGCCAGGTCCACGTAGCCTACTACCGCGGCGAACGCGTCGCCGTCAAAGTCCGACGTCCCGGGGTCGAACGCCTCGTCGCAGCCGACCTGAGGGCGCTTAACCTCTGTCTGCCTTGGCTCCAGCGTCTCATGCGGTTGATGGGTGAGGACGCCCACGCGCGCTCGCTCGGAGGCGTCGCAGGGGACTTCGAACGCAGGATAAACCAGGAGATGGACTACGTCCGCGAATCCGATATGCTCAACGAGATAAAGTCGAACTTCGAGGGCGACGACCGAGTCGTCATCCCGCGGACCCACGACGAGGTGTGCACCGAGCGCGTGCTCACGATGGAGTACGTCGACGGCGTCAAGATAAACGACCTACGTCGGCTCGACCAGATGGGGCTCGACCGCCGTCGGATAGCGAGCGACCTCGAGAAGATATACCTCAAGATGACGCTGGTCGACGGCGTCTACCACGGCGACCCACATCCAGGCAACCTCGCCGTCGACGAAGAAGGCCGCATAGTCCTGTACGACTTCGGTATGAGCGGCAGGCTGGCTCCTTCTCTACAGCGTACGTTCGTCGACTTCTACATGGCGGCCGCCAGCCGAGACGCCGAAGGCGTAATCGACTCCATGATAGAGATGGGTACGCTCGACAGGGACGCCGACCGCGAGATAATGGTCGACGTCATCGAGATAGCGATACAGGATCTCTCGGGCGAAGGCGTCGACGAGTTCCGGATGCAACGTCTCATGGAGGAGGTCGACGAGACGGTCTACGAGTACCCCGTCACGATTCCGTCGTACATAAGCCTCGGCTTGCGAGTCTCCACGATAGTCGAGGGAGTCTGCCTCGAACTCGACCCCGAGTTCGACTTCCTGTCGGTCGCCAAGGAGTTCTTCGTCGAAGAAGGGTTCGTGCAGAGAGAGGTGCGCGGGCGCGCCAGAGAGGCGTTCGAAGAGATACAGATGACTCTCGAAGCGCTCGCCCGGACGCCTCGCGCGCTCGAGTCCGGCCTCCAGAAGTTCGGGCGCGACGACGTCGAAGTCGTCGTAGACGTCGAGGACAGCGCCAGCCACCTCCGGAACATGGGCAAAGGTATTTCGTACGCCCTCGTGGGCGGCGCCTCGATAGTCGGCTCGACGGTGCTGTCGACGTCGACGTCGGACTACGCGCTCCCGCTGTTCGGCTTCGGAGTAGCGATGCTCTACATGTCCCGGCGGTCGTTCCGCGACCGGTCGACCACCGTTGGACCGAGGGCCTACGCCACGCGCCACCAGATGGACTCCGGATCCAGGGGAGACGGAGACGGCCGCCGTCAAACCGAGGCAATAGACGGCCTCGACCGACACCGCCGGCCGCCCGACGGGAGCCCCCACGGACCCAGCGAGCGGTTAGGCCGGGGTAGACGTAGAGACGAGCGCGAGGGACGGGACGGACCCAGGCGCCCGCGGTACAGGGGTCCGCGGCGGCCCGACGACGCCGACGACGCTCGTTAACACTAAGCACCGGGACGGACAACCACGGCCATGGCTTACTCCGACCTCCGGGACTTCGCGGAGACACTGGAGGACAAAGACGAACTCGTGAGGGTGGAACGCGAGGTCGACCCCGAGCTAGAGATAAGCGAGATAACCGACAGGGTCAGCCGGAGGCAGCCGGAGTACAACAAGGCTCTGTGGTTCGAGGACGTCGTCGGGAGCGACTACCCCGTGCTGATAAACGCCATGGGTTCACGACGCCGTATGGAGCTAGCGCTCGAGGTCGACGAGCTAGACGAAGTCGCGGACCGAATCAGGGAGATCATGGGTTACCGGCCGCCGGAGACCGGCGGCATCAGGAGCGCGGTAGGCAACCTCGGCGAGCTAAAGGAGGGGTTCGACCTCCTGCGCGAGCTACGTCGGTACCCGCCGAAGAAGGCGAAGGCACGCAAGGCGCCGTGCAAGCAGGTCGTCGACCACGAGCCAGACCTGGACGAGCTACCCGTGTTGAAGTGCTGGCCCGGCGACGGAGGCCGGTTCATCACTCTCCCGCTCGTCACGACGAAGGACGAAGACGGCCGCAACGTCGGAGTCTACCGGATGCAGGTCTACGACTCCACGCACACCGGGATGCACTGGCAGATGCACAAGCACGGCGCCCAGCAGTACCGGGACAGCGACGACGGCATCGAGGCCGCCGTCGCTATAGGCAGCGACCCCGCGACGGTCTACAGCGCGACGGCGCCGCTTCCGTTCGACGTCGACGAGTACCTGCTCGCGGGCTTCCTCCGGCGCGAGGGCGTCAGGCTCGTCGACTGCGAGACCGTCGACCTCAGGGTGCCTGCGAACGCCGAGATAGTGCTCGAAGGCCGGGTGCTCCCGGAGACGCGGCCGGAGGGACCGTTCGGCGACCACACGGGCTACTACACGCCGGTGGAGGAGTTCCCGGTGTTCGAGGTCGACTGCATAACCCGACGCGAGAACCCCGTATACCACACGACCATCGTGGGCAAGCCGCCGCAGGAGGACGCCTACCTCGGCAAGGCGACCGAACGTATATTCCTCCCGTTGATACAGACGCAGTTCGACGAGGTCGTCGACATCGACCTCCCGATAGAGGGCGTCTTCCACAACCTCCTTTTGGTGTCGATAGACAAGCGGTACCCGGGTCACGCGCGCAAGGTTATGATGGGCATGATGAGCCTCGGGATGCTGTCGCTCACGAAGGCCGTCGTGGTCGTCGACGACGACGTCGACGTACACGACGCACGAGAGGTCGTCTGGGCCGTCACGTCGAGGTTCGACGCCTCGCGGGACATCGAGGTGATAGAGCGAGCGCCGTTAGACCACCTCGAGCACGCCGCGCCCCGGACGGCGTACGGCGGCAAGGTCGGCTTGGACGCCACGGTGCCGTGGCCCGAGGAGGGTTTCGAGCGAGACTGGCCCGACGAGATAGAGATGGACGAGGACGTTAAGGAGAGAGTGGACGAGATGTGGAGCGAGCTAGGTATAGAGGAAGCCGTGAACGAGAGTGGGCAGGACGACGACGGAGGGGAAGACGACACGGAAGACGACGGAGGGTGGCTCAGGTGAACCACCTCGACGGAGACGGGGGATGACGACGGCGTTCGTGACCGGCGCCTGCGGCTTCGTCGGCCGACGCGTCGTAGAACTCCTACTCGAGGACGGCCAGAACGTCGTCGCCAGCGACCTCTCGGACGCACCGAGAGACGTCCTGCCCGACGATGTCGAGTTCCGCGCGGCAGACCTAACGGACCCCGACTCGGTGTCCGACGCCGTCACCGACGTAGACGTCGTCTACCACACGGCGGCGCTGTTCAGCTACTCGGTGTTCGTCGACTGGGAGGCGTTCGAGCGCGTCAACGTCGACGGCACCGACAACCTGTTCGCCGCGGCCGTCGAAGACGACGTCGACCGCGTCGTGCTATGGAGCAGCGCGGGCGTATACGCCCCGGCGTCGAGCGACGAACTACCTATCTCGGAAGACCACCGGCGGGAGGGCGAGTCGAAGTACGACCGCTCGAAGGTGCTCCAGGAGGAAGTCGCCTGGAGCTACTGCGACGAGGGACTCGACGTCGTCGTACTGCGTCCGGCACCGATATACGGCCCCGGCAGCAGGTACGGCGTCGCGAGGCTGTGGCGCGCCGTCGAACGCGGCTTCCTGCGGGTCTACCCTACCGAGCGGGGCTTCAAGCTCCCGCTCGTCCACGTCGACGACGTCTGCCGGGCCGCAGTCCACCTCGCCGCCGAGGGAGAGCGATGCACGGCGTACAACGTCGTCGACGACCAGGAGTACGACGCCGGAGACGTCCTCCGGTACGTCGGAAACCGTCTCGGCGTGCGGATGATCGGCGTTCCGCTCGGCGAACGCAGCCTCGGCTGGCTCGTCCACCTCCGGCCGCTGGTAGCGCTCGGCGAACGCCTGTCGGACGAGCTAGACGTCGAACCTCCGTTCGAAGCCGACGACGTCTACTACCTCGACGGCAACTTCCACCTCGACAACCGGAGGCTGCGCGAGACCGGCTTCGAACTACGCTATCCGTCGTACGACCCCGGCCTCGGCGAGGCCATAGAGGCTCACGTGGAGGACGGCTACGTCTAGTGGCCTCGGGTTTTTTCGCGCGTCGGCTGCATCTTTCGACATGAAGGGAGAGCGAGGTCCGCCGGACGCCCTCGCGGGATTCCGTCGGTTCGTCTCGCTCGAACGCGACGTGCTCGTGCTGTCGCTCGCGATGTTCGCTTTCAGCATGGGTTTCCAGATGACCAACCGGTTTCTCGCGGACTACCTCGTCTACCTCGGGGCGACGGGCTTCGTCGTCGGCGCGTTCGCGACGCTCGGCAACGCCGTCGGCGCGGTGTACCCGTACTACGGAGGCGTGGTCTCGGACCGCGTGGGCTCGCGGAGGGCGTTGACGCTGTTCGGCTTCGTGTCCACGCTGGGGTTCGCTGTCTGGGTCGTCGCGGCGTACGTCCCGGCGTTCGACCTCGCGGGCGTCGCCGTGGAACCCTGGATCTGGGTGTTCGTCGGTCTCCTGCTCGCGCAGTGCTGGAAGTCGTTCGGCGTCGGAGGTCACTACGCCGTCGTCAAGCAGAGCGCCGCTCCCGGAAGTCTCGCCAGGGGTTTCGCGGCGACGGAGACGTTCCGAAGGACGGCGTTCCTCGTCGCTCCTGTCGTCGTCGCGGTGTTCGTCGCCGGCGGCCTGATGCCGGGGTTCCTCTGGGTTCTCGGTCTCGCAGTCGTCTTCGGCGCCGTGGGAACCGTCGTCCAGCATCTGCTCTACGACTCCAGCGAGGACACCGTCGGGAGGGAGTTCGAGGGGTTACACCGGGTGCTCGACGACGTTCGCTCGCTGCCAGTCGAACACAGGCCTCTCCTGGCGGCCGACGGCGTCGTGAGGTTCGCTAACGGCATGGTCTACGCGTTCTTCGTGCTCGTCGTCACACGGGAGATGGAGTTAGGTCTGTCGCTCTCGTTGCCTGTTGCGGGCGCCGTCGATCTCTCGCCGGCCTCGTTCTTCGGTGTCTTGCTCGGCGTCGAGATGGTGGTCGCGCTCGTGACGATGGCTCCCGTCTCCGTCGTCGCCGACCGGTTCGGCTTCAAACGCGTCGTCACGCTGGGCTTCCTCGTCTACGCCGTCTTCCCCGCGATGCTGATACACGCTCCCGAGAGCCAGTCGGTGCTCGTCGCGTTGTTCGCGTTCTCCGGCCTGAGGTTCGCGGGCCTGCCGGCGCACAAGGCGCTCGTCGTCGGACCCGCGGAGAAAGGTGAGGGAGGCAGGGTGACGGGCACCTACTACCTCGTGCGCGGATCGCTCGTGATACCCAGCGGAGTCGTCGGCGGCGTCCTCTGGGAGTACGTGAGCCCGGAGGCTGCGTTCACGCTCGCTTCCACGGTGGGTCTCGTTGGCGTCGCTTACTACGCCGTCTACGGCCGGGATATAGAGCTCCATCGACCGGTGACTTAGGGCCGGCGTCCTGGAGTGGTCATCGTCGTTCAGTCGTCTCCGTCGTATGCAGTCGGTCGTTCGTCCGGGGGGACGGAGCCGTCGAGCCGTCCGGTGGTGTAGCCTCGCCAGTCGAACCTGCGCTGGAGGTACAGTGCGACGTTGACGAGCGCGAGCAAGACGGGTACCTCGATGAGCGGACCGACGACGGTGGCGAACGCGACGCCGGAGCCGACGCCGAATACGGCGACTGCGACGGCGATAGCGAGCTCGAAGTTGTTGCTCGCGGCGGTGAAGCCTATCGCGGTCGTCGTCGAGTAGTCGGCGCCTATCTCGCGTCCCATCCAGAAGCTCACGAGGAACATCACGACGAAGTATATCGTCAGCGGCACCGCGATCAACAGGACGTCGGTGGGCTGGCCTACGATGCGTTCGCCTTGCATCGCGAACATCACGACTACGGTGAACAGCAGGGCGATCAGGGTGAGCGGGCTGACCGCGGGTTCGAACGACTCCTCGTACCACTCGACGCCCTTCGTCCTGGTGCCGGCGTATCGGGAGAGGATGCCGGCGGCGAACGGTATCCCGAGGAATACCGCGATGGCCTCGAACACCTGCCGCGGCGTGATACCGAACTCGGAGATTCCCGCGACGAGCGACTCCATCCCGAGCAACGGCGGCAGGTACAGCGCGAAGAACCAGATGTAGACGCCGTAGGTGACTATCTGGAAGACGCTGTTGAACGCGACGAGCCCGGCTGCGTACTCCGGCGAGCCTTCGGCGAGTTCGTTCCAGACTAGAACCATCGCGATACACCGGGCCATCCCGATGAAGACGAGTCCGAGGAAGAACTCGGGGCGTGCTTCGAACGGCGGAACGAGGCCGCTGAAGAACACCACTGCGAGCGCGAACATCAAAGTCGGGCCTATGAGCCAGTTCTGCACCAGCGACAGCGACAGCACCCGCCAGTTCCTGAACACCGTGGGAAGCTGGCCGTAGTTCACCTTCGCGAGCGGAGGGTACATCATCAGGATGAGGCCTATCTCGACGAGGTGGAGGTCCTGTATCGGGCCGGTCAGCGAGGGCGCGACGTAACCGAGGCCGACGCCCACGGCCATCGCGCCGAATATCCAGACCGTTAGGTATCTGTCGAGGAAGTCCATCGACCTCGGGTCGCCGCAGTCGGGGCAGCCGCAGCCGGGGCCGTGGTCGTGTTCGCCGGCGGGTTCAGTCATCGACGGCTCCTCCGACCACAGTAGTCAGCGCCACTGCCCGGTTGGTGGCGCCGTACTTCTTCCACCGGCCTTGCTTCCGTCCCTTCACGAGCCCTGCCTCGGAGAGTCGTCGGAGCGCGTGGCTGAGGGCGCTGTCGGACACGTCCACCAGCGACGACAGCTCGCAGACGCATAGCTCCCCGTCGGCGGCTACGAGCGAACGAACCAGGCGGTAGCGTGTGTCGTCAGCGAGCGCGGAGAGAACGTCTAGCTCGGCCTCGAATCCGGACTCTCCTTCCTCGCGGGTCCGCTCGAGCTCGCGCAGGCGGCGTTCGACGTCCTCGGACCTGCACTCTCCTAGCTCGCTCTCCAGGTAGTTCTCGAGTCGTTCGACCTCGGCGTCCATCGAAGTATAGTTTAGTTCTCGTTCAATTAACGGTTGCGGTACGAACCCCAGAGCCACCGGGTCGCCGCGGCCGTAGTACGCCGGTATCCCTACTTCGACCGCGTCCGACCTACCGCCCCATAGCCACACAGCAACCTCGCGCGAAAGTTCGTTTTAGTTTCTGTTCAACAGTCTGGACGAGCCGTCAGGCCATCTCTAGCTCGTCGAAGAGCTCCGTCACCCGCCGACGCACCTCGTCACGTATCCCTCGTGCATCCTCGCGCGTAGCCTCCGCGGGGTCGTCGAGCGCCCAGTCGCGGCTGTCGCCGCCGAACGTCGAGGGACAGACGTCCTCGGCGCTGCAGCCCATCGTGACGACGACGTCGGCGTCGACTAGCTCCTCCGCCGTCACCTCCCGGGGACGCCGGTCCGAGAGGTCGAAGCCCTCCTCCCGCATGACTTCGACGACGACGTCGTGTACCGCGTCGGCAGGCCGGGTTCCACCGGTGACGACGTCCACGTCCGTCAGTCCGCGGCTTTCGACCTCGCGTTCCGCGAACGCCGCCGCCATCTGGCTCCTGCCGGCGTTCTGCACGCAGACGAAGGCCAACTTCGTCGTGCCTTCTTCGCCTACCATATGAGTTCCTCGTCGTTCTCCAACATGTACAGCGTGCGGGCTGCGATGTTGACCGCGTGGTCCCCGACGCGTTCGAGATCCCGTACGACGACCAGGCTCCGGGTCGTGTCCTCCATGAGGTCTTCGACGCCTCCATCTCCGTGGGAACCGCCTGCTTCTATCAGTCTGCGGATCACGCGGTCGATGGAGCGCTCGCACATCTCGTCGAGTCTTTCGTCTCGTTCGTCGACCTCGAAACACAGGTCGACGTCTTCTTCCGCGTACGCCCGCACGCTGTCTTCGACCATCTGTGCCGCGTAACCACCTATCTCCTGTACCTCGACCTCGGAGGTCCATCCACCGCCGGTGTGAACCGTGTAGTCCGCGAGGTTGGTGGCGAGGTCTCCGATGCGTTCGAGGTCGGTGATTATCTTGAAAGACGCAGCGATGAGGCGTAGGTCGCCGGCGACGGGTTGCTGGAGAGCGATGAGGTCGACGCAAGCCTGCTCGATGTCGAGGTAGACCTCGTTGACCTCCGCGTCACCGTGGATGACGTCCCACGCTATATCCTCGTCGTCTTCTCGCAGCGCGGTCAACGCGCTGTCGAAACGCTCCAGGACGAGGTCGGCCATGTCCACGACGTCTTCCCTGAGTTCGTTCAACCGCTCCTGGTAGTCTTCTCTAGGCATGGTTCACCCGAACTTCCCCGTGATGTAGTCCTCCACTCGCTGGCTCTCCGGGTCCTCGAATATCTTGTCCGTTTCGTCGTACTCGACGAGTTCGCCGCCGGTGAGGAAGACAGCGGTCTGTTCCGAGATACGCGCCGCCTGCTGCATGTTGTGCGTGACGACGACCACTGTGTAGTCGCGTGCAAGCTCCTCTATCAGATCCTCTATCTTCGACGTCGCCACGGGGTCGAGCGCGGACGCCGGTTCGTCCATCAGTATGACTTCGGGGTCGACTGCTAGACACCGCGCTATGCAGAGACGCTGCTGCTGGCCTCCCGAGAGACCGAGGGCGTTGTCTTCGAGCCTGTCCTTTACCTCGTCCCACAGAGCCGCCTTGCGCAAGGTTTCCTCGAGCAGTTCGTCCTCCTCCTCCTTGTCGTCCCGGCCGAGGAGGCTGGCTACGAAGCCTCTGTTGATGTCGCCGTGTTTGCGGGGTCCATACGCTATGTTGTCGCGTATCGACTTGGGGAACGGATTGGGTGCCTGGAAGACCATGCCGATACGTTTCCTGAGTTCGACGAGGTTCGTGCGGTCCTGGTAGATGTCCTCGCCCTTGAACTTCACCGTTCCGTCGACCCGCGCCGACTTGATGCGGTCGTTCATCCTGTTGAGGCAACGCAGGAACGTCGACTTACCACAGCCCGAGGGACCGATTAAAGCCGTGACGCTCTTCCCGGGGATTTCCATCTTTATGTCCTTGAGCGCTTGGTCGTCGCCGTAATGGACGTTGAGGTTCTCGACCGACAGCACGGCGTCTCCCGAGAAGCTGTAGTCGACCCACTCGTCGCGCGTCCTCTCCTCGCTCTCACCCTTCGTCGTCTCGATTCCACCCCCGGTCCGGTCGGCTTCGTTCATCTGGTTTCCTGTTCCCCTCGCGTTGGGTTCTGTCTCATTCATGCTGTAGCTTCCTCCTGAAGTATCTTCGTGACGCGACGCTTATGGCGAAGAACGATAGAACGACGCCGAGTAGAACCAGCGCGGTGCCCCACCCGAACGACTCCTCGGCACCGACGCCCGCGGTGATGACTGCGTAGAGCTGGTACGGTAGAGCGCTCGCCCTCTCCAGTAGGGCGGGGTTGGAGACGTGGACGAAAGGTGGTTGCAAGCCGAACCCGACATCGAAGCTCGAGAGCACGCCGGGTCCGCTGCCGGGGAAGTTGGGGCCGTTGAGGACGAGGAGCAACGGAGCGGTCTCACCGGCGATGCGCCCCACACCAAGTATGACGCCGGTGATGACGCCGGGCATCGCCGCCGGCACGACGACGCTCCGCATCGTCTGCCACTTAGAGACGCCGAGAGCCGCGCTGGCGTCCCGGTACTCGTCGGGCACGCTCTTCATCGCCTCGCGACTCGTTATGAGCACGAGGGGCAGGAGCATGAACCCGAGCACGAGCTGGCTCGCGAGAATCGAGGGATTCCCGCCGAAACGTGGGACGACGAACGCGAGACCGAAGAGACCGAAGACTATGCTCGGCGTGCTCCACAGTCCGTTCGTCGCGACGTCGACTCCGCTCGTGAACATGCTATCCTCGGCGTACTCCGTAAGATAGAGGGCTGCACCTACAGCTAGCGGTACCGCGAAGACGACGGCACCTAGAACTATCCAGATGGTGCCGAACATCGCCGGCATGACGCCTATCTGAGTGCCGAGTCCCTCCGACGGGTTCATGAGGAACGGCCAGTCGACGGTGCCCCCTTCGACGACGCCTACGCCCACGGCGACCAGGCCGTTCCCGGTGGCGAGGACGTGAACGGCGGCGACGACGGAAGCCCACAGGAGAACCGTGACGGGCAGGACACGGGGATAAGGTACGTCGCGCACGTACGACGCGGCGAGGGCTACCGCCGAAACTCCGGCGACCGCTACCGTGGCGAGGGCCACGAGCGGAACGCCCGACACGCTCATCCCGCCGACGAGCAGTTCGACGAGCGCGGCCAGGACCAGGAGAGCTACGGTGGTACGGGCGAGGTGAGCGACGCGACGTTCGCGGTCGGTCCGTGGATCCGGAGTTTCTGCGGCACGTGCAGCGAGGAGCAGGACGCCCGACACGGCGAGCGCAGGAATGGCGCCGACGGTCGTCGTGGGTTCGAGCGTCACGGAGCCGTACGAAACGGTCGTTGCCGTGGTGATCGTGTACCCGAGTCCCGCGACGACTAGCGAGGAGACGCCGAGGAAAGCGAGACGTATATACGAGGCGACGGCGTCGGTTCCCGAACCCGTCACCATGCCACCGTCGAGGGTGCGTTTCGCGAGGAGGACGACCGGAAGCATACCGACGAGGAGCGCGGTTCCTGCGCCGACGACGAGGTTTTCGAGCACGACGGCGACGCCGCGTTCGAAGACGAAGGCGAGGAGGAGGACGAGGATGGAGAGAACGAGGAAGACCACGAGCGATATCAGGAGGAACGCACCGTTCTGTCTACCGCGCGTTCCGTATCCCGCGTACGCCTTCGCCCCCGTCCATCCCCCGAGGAGCGTGCCGACGACGGTCACCGTCGGTATCACTACCGTTCCGGGGAACGACGCTTCGAACGCCGCAGACTCCCACGAACTCTCCGGGGTTACGACCCCCGTCACCACGACCGCCCCCACGAAGAGCAGGAAGGCGGCGAGGGGGAACGTCGAACCCACGTCCTCGGATGAGACGAGAGTCGCGTACGTGAGACCGACGGATACGGCGACTGCCCCGAGCCATCCGACAGCGCCGACGCCGACGGCCTGTGCACCCAGACCGAGCGTCAGCAGCCATAGCAAGCCGAAGACGACCGACGCGGCGAGGCCGGGGGACTCGTCGGGCGCCGTCTCGAACCCCTCCAAGCGCGACGCGACACCGAGTCCCGCTACCGCTACCGCGAGGACGACGAGCGTCGCGCCGAAGTACCGCGCTCCAGTGACGCCAACGACCATTTCGGCGAGGGGCACCCATCCGAAGAACGTACCGACTGCAGCTAGGAATCCGGCGAACGACAGGGCGACGACCCCCGCGGAGACGCGTTCGTACATCGACGAACCTTCGACGACGAGACGTCTGTCGTATGCTTCGCTCATTCCTTACCCCCCAGCTTCCGTTTCATGCGTTGCTCGATCAACTGCGAGGCGATTCCGAGCCCCGTTACTATGACGAGGAGGAAGACGCCCGCGGCGAAAAGGGCGCTCCAGAAAAGCTCGCCGGGGTTGACGTGTCCGTAGCTGCTAGCGATGAGCGTCGTCAGCGTTTCGGTGCTGTCGAAGACGTTGTACAGCGTGGGCTCGGGGAGCTTGCGCGTGTGCGAGATCATCACCGTCGCTGCCATCGTCTCGCCCATGGCACGCCCCACTCCGAGGAGAACCGCTGCCGAGATGCCGGAGAAAGACGCGGGCACCGTGACGCTCTTCATGGTCTGCCAGTCGGTAGCTCCGACGGCCAGCGAGCCGTTCTTCATCGAGTTGGGTACTGACGAGAGCGCGTCCTCGGCGACGGAGACGACGGTCGGTAGAGCCATCAGACCGATGACGAGTCCGATAGCGAACAGCGCACCGGCGCTGACGGAGAAGAGGTCGCCCACGTACGGGTTGATTATCGTGAACCCGATGAAGCCGTACACTATCGAGGGTATCCCCGCGAGCACCTCGACGCCGGGTTTGACGAAGGACTTGGCCCAGCCGGGCGCGATTTCGCTTATGAAGAGAGCGCCTGCGACACCGAGAGGTGCGGCAACCGCGACTGCGACGGCGGTGGTCAGGAAGGTACCCCATATCATGGGTGCGAGCGAGAACTCGCCATCGCTCGTCGACCAGTTAGCTTCCTCGAAAGGGATGAAGAGATCAAGACCGGAGTGCCGGAAAACGGGTATAGATTCGAGCACGAGGAAGACAACTATGAGACCGAGCGTGGCGAGTACCGTCGTGGTCATCATGAAGGTGAGAAACCGGGCGGTTACGGCCTGCCTCAGCGTCCAGCTCACGCCCGCAGTGACTATCAAGAGGAGGAACAGCGTCGTCGTCCCCGGAAGCTGACCGACGAGACTGACGAAGGCCGCCGCCGCGAAAACGGCCTGCGCCCCGACGAGGACCAGGCTAAGACGGTCGACATCTCCGACGGACATCTTCAGTCTACGGACCGCTCCCTCCAACCTGTCGCGCGGGTCCTTGAGCTTTTCAAACACTGTCGTCGTCTACAGTGGGTAAGTCTTGATTATGTTTTTTGCTATCCCGTCTCCGGCGAGACGCGGCCCACTTCAGACCTGGTCAGGTAGCTTGTCGCGCTCTTCCTCCCGACGCTCTTCGGGGAGCGTGAAGTAGTTGTTCGGCTCGACGAAGTTCTCCTGTCCGAAGTCCGAGAGTATCATGTTGATGAACGCCGCCTCCTTCATGCTGGTGTCCTCCCACGTGTAGCAGTGTAGGTCACGGTTGAGCGGGTAGCCTTCGGCACCGAGGTTCTCGCCGTAGCTGTACGTCGTTCCGTCGAGTTCGAGGTCTATGGCTGGCGTCGCGCCGTCGGGCTCGACGAAGGCGAGGGCGATGTACGCGATGGCGTTGTCCTCCTGTTCGACTATCTCCGCAACCTGCTGGTTCTGTCCGCGGCGCACGTCGGGTTCGATGGGAGCGTCGGGGTCGCCGTAGAGGTTCGCACGGAACGCCGTGTCAGTACCCGAGTCCTCGGCACGTCCGACGGCGTATATCTCCCTGTCAGGACCGCCGAGTTCGCTCCAGTTGGTTATCTCCTTCGTGTAGATATCGCGGAGTTCGTCGCCCGTCATACTCGTGACGCCCTCGTCGTATATCTCGCGCGAGACGACGAGAGGCTGACCGTCGACGCCGACGACGTGGTCGACGATGTTTTCGAGGTCCTCGCTGTCCTCGCCGAGTATCGACTCGGCCGTCGAACTCGCGTCGCCTATGTCCGTCCTCCCGTTTATGACGGCCTCGACGCCAGTACCGGAGTGGCTGAGGGCCACCTGTACGTTGAAGGGCGGGTCGCTACGAGTCTCGGTCGGCTCGAACCCGTAGAGCGACGCGAAGTAGTCGGCGAGGTTCATGTCGGTGTCGATGTCGTACTGGTCCGGTCCCCAGTACTCCTCGTCGTCGGCCGGCGGGTTGCCGTTCCAGAGCGAGCCGGCGTCGTTGGTAATCGGATAGACGGTCGACGAACCGTCGGCGGTGAGCGACGAAGTGTCGGACGAACTGCCGTCGTCCGAATCGTTGCCATTGTCCTGATTTCCGTCGTCCCCGTTGTTCGTGCTATTGTTTCCCGGATCTTCTCCGTCGTCGTTCAGGCACCCAGTGACTCCTGCGACGCCTGCTGCGCCCGCGGCGGCGATCAGCTGTCTGCGCGATACACCGGTTGTGTCTCTTTCGGACATCAGCTTACTATCCCCCTAGCATACAAAAGTAGGTTTGTAATAGTGGTAAGGTGTTCGAGGTAGCCGGACGTAGGTCTACGTAGCTATGGATAAAGCTCTTCAGTCGGGTGTTTGGCTCGGCTTTCGGCTGCAGTGTGGTGTCTGGCCACCGTGAAAGACGTCTTTCTACACGGCATTAGATGGTATCTCGGGAGGGAAGGTAGAGACGGGTTGTCGTTACCAACAGACACGTCAGAATACGTAGTCCCATATGTATACTTCTAATCGTTGAACATATATAATAGAACTATATTTATACACACGCACCTAACCGTAGGACGATGACGTACACCGGAGAAAACAGGCGGTGGTGGAGTTGAACGACGACAGACAGCCCGCCACGCGGAAGATACAGGTCACCGGCGGCAGCACCTACACGGTGTCACTCCCCAAGGAATGGGCGAGCCAACAGGACATCGAACCAGGCAACGAGGTCCAGCTGTACCCGAGGGACGACCACCTCCTGGTATCGCACGGCGACTACGCCGAACGCCGCAGAGAGATAGAGATAGACAGCGACGGCCGAGAAGCCGAGGACCTGTCCCGCAGCGTCGCCGCGGCGTACATCGCTGGATGCGACGAGATACGCGTCGAAGGCGTGATGGACAACAGGCAACGTCGTGGAGTACGCGACGCAGTCGCCGGGCTCGTAGGAATCGAGATACACGAGGAAGGAGACGGCTACATAGTCGCGAGGACGATGCTCGACGTCGGAGACCTGAGCCCCGAACAGACCGTCGTACAGATGAAGCTCACCGCGCTCGGCATGCACGAAGACGCCGTCAGCGCAGTCCTGCACGGCGACGACGACAAAGCAAGACGCATCCAGCGTCAGGACGACGACGTCGACCGACTGTTCGGCTTGATCTGCAGGGAGTTCCAGCGAGGTCTCGTCGACGTCGGCGTGGACATGCATCACGACGGCCTCACGAAGTTCGAGTACTACACCACCGCGCGCCAGCTAGAACGCATCGGAGACCACGCCGAGAGGATAGCCACCGCCGCCGAGAGAACCCCGGGCGAGCCACCGGAAGACCTGCGGAGCCGCATCCAGGAAGTCTCGGACGAAGCACGAGAAATAGTCGAGAGAGCCGTCGAAGGCGTGCTCGAAGGCAAGAACGCGGCCGAACTCGGAAGCATCGTCGTCGACGCCGAAACGCTGACCGAAGAGACCGAGGAGCTCCACAGGGAGCTCTACGAGACCGACGAAGTCGACGGATACCACCTCGGCACCGTGGTCGACAGCATAACGAGGACGGCGGAGTACGGCGTCAACGTCGCAGAAGCCGGTCTCCAGGTCGCGATGCGTTCGGAATAGTGAGATAACCGTACACAGAACAAACCAAACACCGTCCTACAACCTACGGGTACGTAGCCGTAACCACACGTAAGTCCGCCTCATACCAGCATTAACTTCGCTTCAGCGACTACGACAAAACGCCTCGCGGCCAAACAGGCATCCGGACAGGAAACCCACCATGAAAATCACCCGGCCCGAAACAAAACAAAACGAAGCCAAGCAAGAAGACGACGAACGGAGGGAGTACAAAGTAGGATGTCCGGCGTGCGGAAAGCTACTTCCCCTAAAGTGGCCGAGTCGCTCCGACGGAAACAACGAACGCCGAAGGAGGGTGCTGCAGTACAAGATGGCGGCGGAAGAGTACGAAAAGTCGAGGTTGTGTAAGGAATGCAGGAGCCTCACAGACGAACCTAAACCCACCTCGATACAGATAACGACCGACAGGTAGACCGCGGTAACCCCCTAGTACCCGTCGAGGCCTCACACTGGCCAGGATCCCGCGTGAAACACCGCGAGACCATGTCGGAAACCACGGCTGACCAAGCACCGCGGGGGTCGATTCCACGCTCGGTCGAACTCCCCGAAGCCGGCATGCGGGCGTCGGTTACAAAAGGGGGATTTCGACCGATGGACGTACATAGATATACCGAGAGCCACGTGCCAGGACGTAGACCCGTAGACCCCTACTAGCAATAGGTTTAACCAAGCCTGCGCTCGGTTGGAACGGCGTGTCCCACGCCCCGCCGGCGTCGAACGGCCCCCGCTCTTGCACCCGGCGCCGGTCGCCTTCCAGTGCCGGCTACCGATGCGCGTAGACGGCGACCAACGGGTCGACGGACTCGACGCGCGCGAAGCCCACGCGCTCGAACTGGACGACGTCGTCTACGTCGGCGTCCCGAGCCCCGGACTCGACCAAGCCTTCGACGTCGCCGGACGGAGTCTTCAACGTGGCGTCGACCGATTCGCCCTCGACGGCGGAGCACCAGTGCACGACGTCGACGTCGCCCTCCCGAACGAGCGAGAGGTCGTCCCCGAGGTAACGCGCTATGGGGGGCTTCGTCGACTTGAACTCGACGTTGTACAGCGACTTCAAGCGCAGCCTGCGGTTCACCCCCGGCAGGTCGTCGCGCTCGAGGTAGACGACGTCTTCGACGTCTATCTCGCGTTCGCCGCGGTCGACGTCGGGGTGCAGCGGCGGCCTCGCGGTCGACGGCGGCGCGTCCTCGACCTTGACGGCGACGGGGTCGCGCACGAGGAAGAACCTGTCTGCGTCTCCGTCGACGAGGCCTCGGTTCTCGCTGTAGACGTGCTCCATGCTGAACTCCAGGTCGGTCTCGCTCACACCCAGGTCGAGCAACGCCGACCGGAGTGCCTCCGGACGTATACCGCGGCGACGTAGAGCCCGGACGGTAGGCACCGCCGGGTCGTCCCAGCCGTCGTAGTCGCCGCGCCGTATCGCGGCGGCGAGCGACGACGTCGACAGCGTGCCGTACTCCTCGACGCTGACCCGGCCCCAGTGTACGACCTCGGGGTAGCTCCAGCCGAACCGGTCGTATACGTAGCGCTGTCGGTCGGCGCTGTCCCTCAGGTCCTTGCCCCTTATCACGTGGGTCACGCCTAGCTCGTGGTCGTCGACCGCCGACTGGAAGTCGAGCATCGGCCAGACGCGGAAGTCGTCTCCGACCCGGGGGTGAGGATGCGCGTCGACGTCGACGACGCGGAACCCCACCCACTCGCGTATCGCGGGGTTCGGGTGGTCTACCTCGGTCTTCACCCTCAGCACTACGTCCTCGGCGTCCTCGTGCATCTCCCTCCATCCGTCGAGGTTGTCCTCGACCGAGCGCTCGCGGTGGGGGCACGCCTCGCCCTCGCGCTTGAGAGCCTGGAACTCGTCCTGCGTACAAGAGCAGACGTACGCGCCACCCGACTCTATCAGTCGCTCTGCGACGTCGTAGTAAATCTCCAAGCGGTCGCTAGCGCGGTAGACGTCGTCCACGTCGACACCGAGCCAGTCGGCGTCCTCCAGGTACCAGTCGTAGGCTTCGGCGACCGGGGGCTTGTTGACGGGGTCGGTGTCGTCGAACCTCAGTATCAACTCGCCGCCGTACCGGTCGACGTACTCGTCGTTGACGACGAGTCCGCGGGCGCTGCCTATCGTAGGCGGACCGTTCGGGTTGGGAGCGAACCTCATGACGACGTCGCCGTCCACGCCCGGTAGCTCCGGAAGCCCGTCGTCCTCGTCGCCGTCGTCGTCCTCTAGCTCCTCGAGCAGCCCTGGTGCCTCGTCCCGCAGGCGTTCGACGCGTTCTTCGTGTGACAGCGAGTTGACGTCGGCGACCACCTCGGGCGCGACGTCGCTCACCTCCTCGGCGCGCTCGCGTAGCTCGGGTTCCTCGCCCATGACGCGACCGATGACGGCTCCGACGTCGGCGTCGCTCTCGTGTTCGACGGCGTTCTGGAGGGCGTAGGCCTCGAGCAGCCCTCGTACGTCGTCGTTCAACCCAGCCGCCTCCCACGCGACATCCTCAGTACTCCCGGCTCACGAGGTAGTCCGCGAGCTCCATCAGGTGTTCGCGTTCCCTGGACTCCGGCAGCACGGACAGTGCCCGCTTGCCTTCCTCGACCAGCGAGTTCGCGCGCCGCTCGGCGTAGTCGAGGCTCCCGACTTCACGTAGCTCCTCGACCTTGCGTGCGACGTCGTCCTCCGTCGCGTCCGCCTCCAGGTACGGGTCGACTCCCTGCTGCTGCGCGTGCAACGCCACGAGCGTCTGCTTGCCCTCGAGCAAGTCGCTCCCCCTGCGTTTACCGAGGTCCTCGCTCGGCGTCGTCAGGTCGAGTATGTCGTCGTGTATCTGGAACGCCTCACCCGTCTTGACGCCGAAGTCGTACAGCCGGTCGACGTCCTCCTCGGTTGCGCCCGCCGACAGTCCGCCGAGCGCCGCCGCCGCGCCGAACAGCACGCCGGTCTTCAGCTCCACCATCCTGAGGTAGTCGTCCTCCGTCTGTATCTCGCCTCCGACGTCGAGGTACTGTCCCTCGCAGATACGCGTGCACGTCTCCGCGAGAACCCTCAGCATCCTGTTCTGTCTCTCGGCGGGGTGAACGTGGTCGAGGACCTGCTCGAACGCCTTGCTGTACAGGAAGTCACCCGTCAGGATTGCGGTCTCGACGTCCCAGCGCACGTGCACGCTCGGCCTGCCGCGGCGGACGGGGTCGTCGTCCATTATGTCGTCGTGTATCAGGGTGAACGAATGAGTTATCTCGACGGCGAGGGCCGCGGGCATCGCCTGCTCGCGGCCGCCGTCGAGAGCCTCCGACACCAGGAGGACTATCGCGGGACGCAGGCGTTTGCCGCCTGCCTCCAGCAGGTAGCGCGACGCCTCGTGTAGCTCCCGGGCGTCGTCGTCACCGAAGTCGAGTTCCGCGAGCGCGGCGTCCACGACCTCGGCACGTCGCCCGACCTCGTCCTGTATCATGACGTCAGCGTGATGCTGTCGCCGTTCCGCAACAGGTGGGCGTCGCGGCCCATCTTGTAGCCCATCTCCTCCGCGAGATCGATGTACATGCTCCTGACGGCCGACGTCTGGTGCGCGGGTATGACGTGCTTGGGCTGAAGCCAGTCGAGCAGGTCGTAGTGTTCGTCCCCGCCCATGTGACCGCTGACGTGGATGTCCGTGTAGATACGAGCGCCCTGCATCCTCAGTAGCTTCTCCGCCTGGTGACGCTGGCCCTCGTTTATCGGCGACGGGATGATGCGCGCGCTGTACACGATGCGGTCGCCTTGCTCTAGCTCGTACGGCGTGCCGTCGCGCGCCATACGAGTCAGCATCGCGCGGGGTTCACCCTGATGACCCGTGACTATCGGGAGGTACTCGTCCTTGCCCTCGTCCATCACTCGCTTCATCGCGCGGTCTATCGAGCGCCGGTGGCCGTACATGCCGACGTCCGGCAGGTCGACTATGTCCATCCTTTCGGCGATGCCCGAGTACTTCTCCATCGACCGACCGAGGAGTATCGGACGTCGGCCGATGTCCTCCGCGAACTCGAGCAGGCTCGTGATACGCGCTATGTGGGACGCGAACGTCGTCGCCACCATGCCGCCGTCGTGGTCCTCGAGAGAGTAGAACAGGTCGCGCACCATCTCGCGTGCGACCTTCTCGCTCGGCGTCCTGCCCTCGCTGTCGACCTGGACGGCCTCGGGGATGAGCGCGAGAACGCCCTCGCGTCCGAGTTCCTTCAGCCTGGAGACGTCGATGGGGTCTCCGATGACCGGCGTGTGATCTATCTTCATGTCGAGTCCGTAGACGACGGCGCCCTCCGGAGTGTGGACGACTGGGACGATCGCGTCTGGTATCGAGTGCTGTACGTTGACGAACTCGACGGTGACGTTGTCGTTGATCTGTATGACCTCGCCGGCCTCCATCGAACGTATGGCGTTGTCGAAGCCGAACTTCTGCTCGCTCTGCACCTGTCGCTTGACTAGCTCCGCCGTGAACGGCGTCGCGATTATCGGTGCGTCGTACCTGTGCGCTAGCTTGGATATCGCTCCGATGTGATCGAGGTGGCCGTGCGAGGGGATTATCGCCTTGACGTCGCCCTCGACGTCGCTCATCACCCTGTCGTCGGGTATACCACCCATCTCGATCAGGTCGAGCGAGTGCATCTTCTCGGTCTCTACGTTGTCGTGGAGGAGTATCTTCGAGAGGTCGATTCCCATGTCGAAGATGATGACGTCCTCTCCGACCCTGACGGCGGTCATCTGCTTGCCGACCTCCTCGAAGCCCCCTACTGCAATTACTTCTATTTCCATTGTCTCGTGTGTCTCCTAACGCTCGTCCGCTCGAAGCGGACTCCTATCGGGATTCCGATCCGCGTTCCGGTAGTCGATCCAGATATTCCCGGGTTATACCCGTTACAAACGTGTGGGTGTTACTAAGTTCATCGATATCTCGCGAGCCCGTCACGAACATCGCCGTCCGAAGCTCCTCGACGACGTCGCCCACCGCTCGAAGCGCCTCGTCCTCGCCGCGCGCCGCGGGAGCCAGGAACGGCTTCGCGAGGCCTCCGGCCGATGCGCCGAGCGCGACGGCTTTCGCGACGTCGACTCCAGTGCGGACGCCTCCGCTCGCGACGACGGAGGGATGCACCTCGAGAGCCTCGAGAGTGCTCGCCACCGTCGGCACACCCCACCGCCGGAACACCGTTCCAAGGCGCTCGCCCCGGCGGTCGTCCTTCGCCGCCGCGCGGTAGGCTTCGACGCCCGACCAAGTCGTCCCGCCTCGGCCGGCGACGTCGAGGACGTCGACTCCGGCGTCCGCGAGCCTGCGGGACGTCGACCGCGAGAAGCCGTTGCCCGTCTCCTTGACGACGACGGGCACGCTGAGTTCGTCGCAGAGACGCTCTATCTCTCGCAGGCAGCCGCGTGCGTCGACGTCGCCGTCGGGCTGAACTGCTTCCTGCAGGAAGTTGAGGTGCACGGCCATGGCGTCGGCGTCTATCATGTCGACGGCTTCCTCTATCCGTTCGACGCCGTACTCACGTAGCTGCGCGGCTCCGACGTTGCCGTAGACGACGGCGTCGGGCGCGACTTCCCGGACGACTGAGTACGACTCCTCGGTCGACGGGTCCTCGAGCGCCGCGCGCTGGCTTCCGACGCCCATCGCGACGCCGTGCTCGCGTGCCGCGACAGCGAGGTTCCGGTTTATCTCGGTCGCGTTGGGATGGCCGCCCGTCATGCTCTCGATGAAGACGGGGGCGTCTAGCTCCCAGTCGAGCACCTCGGTCGACGTGTCGACGTCCGCGAGATCCATCTCGGGCAACGCCTCGTGAACGAGGTGTACGTCCGCGAACCCCGCTCCCGGTTCCTCGACGTCTTCCTCCTGAACTATGCGTATGTGGTCGTCCTTCCTGTCTGATGTACCTGGCATCTACTTCCTCCTTACTGTCGTCCCTGGCTCGTCTCCTTCGAGGTAGTCCCCGACGTCCTCGACGCCGAACACCTGGCCTCCTCGCTCGAGACCCAGGAGCTTCTCGACTTTCGCCTCCACGCC
>JBKGYY010000008.1:0-25475 GCA_046545855.1 Halobacteriales archaeon
TCCAGCGTCTCCTCGGCGTGTTGTTCGACCTCTTGTTCGATCTTCTCCGCGCTCTCTTCGACTTTCTCCTCTATGCGTTCTCCGACCTCGTCTTCGACTCGCTCGGTGACCTCGGCTTCCTTCTCCTCGGCCTCTTGCACCTTCTTTTCGACGTCTTCCTCGGCCTCCTGGGCCTTGCGTTCGACGCGTTCCTCGGCTTCGTCGCCTACCTCTTCGACCTCTTGGACCTTGCGTTCGGCCTCCTGTATCTTGTCCTCCATCTCCTCGATTCGGTCTTCGACGCGGTCCTCGCGTTGCTCGACGCGACGCATCTTCTCGTCGACTCGTTCCTCCTTTCGTTCGACCTCGCGCACCCTCCGCTCTGCTTCTTCGAGTCGGTCCTGTACCTTGCGCTCGGTCTGCTCGACTTCCTCGACCTTCTCCTCGACGGCTTCGTCCCTCTCCTCGACACGTCGGACCTTCTCGTCGACCTGCTCGAGGCTCTCTTCGGCGCGTTCGACCTTCTCGGCGACTCCTTCCTCGATGCTCCGTCTGGCTTCGTCGGCTACGTCCTCGGCTACCTCCTGCACGACCTCGCCGGCGACTTCTCCCGCCTTCTGGGAGACGCGTTCCTCGGCCCTTCGGCTGACCTCCTCCGCGACTTCCTCGCTGGCTTCGTCGAGCTGTCTTTGGGTTTCCTCGGAGACGTAACGCTGTATCACGCTCTCCCGGAACTCCATCTTGCCCCAGACGTTTAGCACGTATCCGACGACGAGGCCGCCCAGGAACGTTGCTATCCTCTGGTCGCCGGTAGTGTACAGCAGGCCGGCGAAGCCCGCGAGCAAGAGGACTCCGTATATGACGTCTATGTAGAGCTGTCTCCTGGCGGCGAAGTCGTCGTCGAACTCTCTTTCGATGTAAGATCTACCTCCGAACTCGTCCTATCGACGGTGTTCTCGGCTTTAACTCCTGTGGTGTGTTCACCGGCTTCGTGTCCCCCGGACTCGGTAGACCGATTCCCGGCGAAAGATCTATACATCTGAAAAATCTCCCTTGGTGTATGTCGATAGAGATGGAGGCAGAGACGGAGGACGGAGGAAAGCTCGAACCCAAGGTGCTGGTCGCAGCAGTCGTCATGGCCGTCGTCGCAGGAGGAGTTACGACTTACGCGCTCCAGAACCTGGGTACGGCGGCGATGGCGGCCGGCTTTCTAGTCGTGGCGGGACTCACCGGATTCTACCTCGCGAACAAGCCCACGCCCCACCACGCCACGGGAACCGGCGCCTACGTCCTCGGAGTCATCCTGATTTTCACGCCCACGGCGCTCTACCTCCCGGACATCCTAGCTGGCGACATAAGCCTGTTCGCCGAAGACATCGAAGCCGAAGAAGGACAGATAGGAGGCGGAGTTATATTCGAGTTCGGAGCGCTCGACGTAGGCAACATCGCAGGCGGAAACGTAGCCAGCATCATAGACCTCGTGGTATGGACGGTGGTGTTCATGGTGCTCGCTCTCGTGTTCCTCGTCGCCGGAAAGATAGTGAAGTCGATGGCACCCGACCAGCAGACCAAAGTCGTCGTCAGACAGGAGTGAAACCCCCCTCGTCGGCCTGATGCCAGCGAAGTCACTCCGAGAGAACGCGCCGCACGTCCTCAGCAGTCGCGTCCGCCTTCAAAGGCTCCTCCGAGGCCTCGAGCGCCGCATCCGGGTCCTTTAGCAGGTGACCCGTGGCGACACAGACGACGGATTCGTCTTCGTCCAGGTCACCGGACTCCAGCATCTTTTTCACGCCCGCTACAGACGTGGCGCTCGCCGGCTCCACCCCGATTCCCTCGGCGCGAGCGAGCTGCTTCTGAGCCTCGATCAACTCGTCGTCCGACACCGAGAGCGCGTCGCCGTCCGTCGCGTCTATCGCGCGCCTCGCTTTCGGAGCGTTGACCGGGTCGCCGATACGGATCGCAGTCGCTTTGGTCTCCGGCGACTCGAAGGGCTCGAGCGGTCCCCCTTTCTTCGCGGCAGCGGCCAGCGGACTCGCGCCCTCGGCCTGGACGCCGACCATGCGGGGCACCTCGTCTATGATGCCCGCCTCGTGCATCTCACGGTAGCCCTTGTATATCGCGCTGATGTTGCCGGCGTTACCCACAGGGAGAACCGTGACGTCCGGAACCTCCCAGTTCAACTGCTCGAGAACCTCGAACGCGATGGTCTTCTGTCCCTCCAGGCGGTAGGGGTTCACGCTGTTTAGCACGTAGAAGAAACCCTCCTCCGCTAGCCCACGCACGATACGCAGGCACTCGTCGAAGTTGCCGTCAAGTTCGACCAGGGTCGCGCCGTGCATCAACGCCTGAGCCACCTTGCCGAGCGCTACCTTCCCCTCCGGCAACAGGACGACAGCGGGGATGTCGGCCGCCGCACCGTAAGCCGCGAGCGCCGCAGACGTGTTACCCGTCGACGCACACGCCACGCGCTCGATACCTAGCTCGACGGCCTTCGACACGCCGACCGTCATACCGCGGTCCTTGAAGCTCCCGGTCGGGTTCATGCCCTCGTGCTTGACGTACAGGTCGACGTTAAGCTCCCGCGAGAGCTTTTCGGCGTCGTAGAGAGGCGTGCCTCCTTCGTCGAGCGAGACAGAGCCAGCCGTCTCTATCGGAAGCACCGACGAGTACCTCCAGACGCCGAGAGGGCCCGAGAAATCCGTCCTCGACGGGATTCCGTCGTAGATCACCTCGAGCAACCCCCCGCAGTCGCACGTGTAACGCGCCTCGTTGCTCGGGTAGCTCGCACCGCACTCGATGCACTCGAGGTAGCTCACAGCTCCTCCCTCAGGATGCGCCGCGACTCCTCGAGAGCCTCGTCCACCATCTCGACCTCCGGGCCTCCGCCCTGACCGAACCGCGGCGAACCGCCTCCGTCTCCACCGAGCAGCCGAGACAGCCTGCCGGCGACGTCACCGGCGTCTATATCGACTTCGTCCGGGACGCCTACGACGACGCCGGCGTCGCCGTTACGGCCCGCGAGCACCGCGACCTTGCCGTCGTCGACGAAGCTGTTCGCCGCCGCACGTAGCTCCTCCATCTCGCCGTCGAGACGCTGTACGACGACCGAGACACCGGATATCTCCGTCTCCTCCGCCTCCTCCGCCCGGAGGTCGGCGAGTTCGTCGCGCAGAACCTCTATCTCCTTGCCGCGTCCCTTCCACTCGTCGAAGAAACGCCCGGCGGTCTCCGACAGCTCGTCTACCGGCACGCCGAAGACCTCGGCTGTCGAACGCGCCGTCTCCTCGACTTCCCGGGCGGCGCGGACAGCGTAGTCACCGACGGCGAACTCCAGGCGTTCGACGCCGTCCTGGATGCGCTCCGAACGCAGTATCTTGACGAAGCCGAGGTCGCCCGTGCGGTCGACGTGCGTCCCGCCGCACGCCTGGACGTCCTCGTCTACCTGCACCACACGTATCTCCTCTCCCGACGGGATGCCGCCCTGATACAGGCCGAAACCGAACTCGTCCTCCGCCTCGTGTCTGTCCATCCAGTCGTCGCGCACTCGGACGTTCTTCCGGACGGTGTCGTTCGCCACGCGCTCTATCTCGCGGACCTCGTCTCCCGTGAGACGCCGGTGGTGCGTCAGGTCTATCCTGCTGGACTCCACGCCCTTCTGGGCTCCCGCCTGGCGAACGTGGTCCCCGAGCACTCTGCGTGCAGCGTCTATGACGACGTGGGTAGCCGTGTGCGCCCGCCGGAGCGCGTTACGTCGCTCGGCGTCGACGCGACCGCGGACGAGGTCGCCCTTGCGTAGCTCCCTGTCGGTGTAGTGGAGCACGACTCCGTTCCGGCTTTCGACGTCCTCCACCTGGACGAGTTCGCCGTCCTCGAGAACGCCCCGGTCGGCAGGCTGACCTCCGCCTTCGGGGTAGAACCTCGTCTGATCTAGCACGACGACGTTGCCGTCCTCGACGTCGAAGACCTCGAGCACCGAGGCCTCGAACTCCGTCCTACCTGCGTCCTCGTAGTACAGGAGCTCCGTGTCCGGCAGGTTCTCCACGGCGGCGTCGATGTCGCTCTCGGACTCCGGCCCGACGTCGCGTTCGCGGGACTCGTGTCTCTCGGCGACACGCGAGTAGAAGTCTTCGGGTACGACGACGTCGACGTCGTGTTCCGCGGCTATCTCGCGCACCGTCTCCGGCTGGACGCCGTGGCTGTCGTACATCTCTATGAGGTCGTCTATGGGGACGGCGCCGACGTCCTCGAACTCCTCCGCGCGCCGTTCGACGAGACGTCGGCCGCGCTCCATCGTCTCGCGGTACTTGTCGACCTCGTTCGAGACGACGTCACGTATCACCGAGGTGTCGTGGTATCCCAGTTTGCGCGCCTGTTCGTCGACGAGGTCCTCGAGAGACGTCTCGAGACCCATCTCGTCCATCAGCCGTACGGTCCGCCTGAGAACGAGTCGCGCGAGGTAGCCTGTACCGACGTTCGACGGCACGATGCCGTCTCCCAGCATGTAGGCTAGAACGCGCGAGTGATCGGCTATCGCGAACGCGTTTTCCAGCGGCGTGACTGCGTCGACTAGCTCGTCGTAGCCGAGCCCCACCTCCTCGGCAACCTCACGTCGGACGTCTTCGATGTCGTCGACCTCGTCGGTGTCCATGTAGCCCGCGAGCCTGGCTATCCCTGACAGCACCTCGTCGTCGGGTCGCGACGCGCCGACTTCGTTGAGGAGTTTTCCGACGACGTCTGGGTAGATGGAGTCGTAGACCGTCGGCGTGCCCTGGCTCATCCAGGTGAAACGCTCGAGGCCGTAGCCGGTGTCGACTATGTACTCGTCCATCTTCGAGTACGTGTTGCCGTCCTTCATCTCGAACTCGCCGTCGGCGTCGAGTTCGAGGTCCATGAAGACAAGGGTCGCTAACTCTAACCCACGTAGTATGACCTCGAACGCCGGGCCCGCGTTGCCGCCGCCCACCCACGGTGACTCGACGTACGTGACCTCGTCGAGCGGAGCGCCGAGGGACTCGAGCAAGCCGTCGCAGAACTCGACGGTCTCCTCTTTCCAATAGACTTCGCCCTCGTAGGCGCCGCCTTCCGCTCGGGAGTTGAAGGCGTGGTGCGCCATCATCTCGAACGCCAGCGTGTGCCTGCCGGTCTTGCCGACGTTGTCGATGTCCTGCATCCTGATGCACGGCTGGCTGATGCAGAGCGGGTTCGCGGGCGGCGGCGTCTCGCCGCTCGTTACGAGAGGCTGGAAGTCGTATATCGACGCCTGGGTCAGCAGGACGTCGTCCCTCCATCGAGAGGCGTCGACGGGGTAGGGGTCTATCCGCGTGTGTCCGTTGTCCTCGAAGTAAGAAAGGAACTCCTCCCGCATCTCGTCCACGGTGTACTCGTCGTCGAACGCGGGGTCGCCTATGAAAGTGTACTCTCCGCAGGGCGGCTCCCCGCACACCTCCCTCGACTCGTCGCGGGTCCAGAAGCCCCTGTCGCACTCGGGGCATTCCTTCCGGTGGAACCCGTTTTCCTCGAAGTAGTCGAGGTGGTACTCGTCGGTCATGGATGAGACATTCGACGGGCTTCTAAAACGTTTTCCGAATGTACGCCGGCGAGTGGACGAATAGGGTGTCCCGTAGAACCAGGCGGAGCACGCTCGACGACAGTAACCCCCCTCGGTGACTGGGGCAAATTTACTTAGCTCTCCAGTAGTTCTTTGTTCCGTCGTCGTGACGTCATCTCCGGCGTCGCTTTCGGCTGTCGTCGCCATACAACGAGTCCGCGTAACCGGAGGCGTAGTCGGTGGCGCGGTCGGCTCCACGACGTAGCTTGACGACCTGTGGAATGTTGAGCAGGGTGACTACGAGGCTCGACAGCCCGAGGGCTCCGAGGACGCCGAGGCCGACGGCGAACACGAGTTCGTCCTGGCTGTACATCCGGAGTGCGGCGGCGAGGAAGCCGACGGTGAAAGCCGCTTCTATCTTGGCTTCGAGGAGCTTCACTGTGCGGTCGACGCGCTGGAGTCTTTCGTCGACGTGACGGAGGGCTTCGTTTGCTTCGGACTCGATTAGCTCGACCCTGTACAGGGTTTCGTCGGCGTCTCTCACGAGGTCGTCGGCGCGCACGATGGCGTCGACGAAGTCGTCGTCTCCGAGTACGCCGACGAGGTCTCTGACGTTCCGCATTTCGGATATCATGTTCTTACTGCGGCTCCGGCGAAGGTAAAAGCTAGGTCGACGGCGTCGTCGGAGCCGCCGAGCCAGTCAGAAAATCCCCTCGCCGCCGCCAGGACTCGAACACGGTCACTTCGCTACGCTCGTTCTCTGCACGAGTCCTGACTAAAACAACTACGCCGCCGCCAGGACTCGAACCTGGGACTACCTCGTTAACAGCGAGGGGCTCTACCAACTGAGCTACGGCGGCTCACCGACGTGTATCCGTCCCGGGGATTAGATTCTTTCCATTCGAGGGAGAGACGGCGACGGCGTCGGCCCGCGACAAAAGTCCTAAGACACAGGCCCTCTATACTCCGGCGATGAGCTACGACCTCGTGCGGAAGTCGATGGAAACCTCCACAGAGGAGGAGTTCGATAGACGCGCGAAGAGCCAGGCCGAGTACCTCAAACGACAGATGGACGAGGCGGCACTCGACAACAGAGACCACACGATAGGACTCGAAGTCGAGGTATACGCCGTCGAAACCACCGGCCGCCTCCACAGACTTCTGCCAGACGACTTCGAGATCTCCGACCGGGTGACCAAGGAACTCGGCCTCCACAACGCCGAGATAAACACCAGGCCGGATGTGCTCGACGGAGACGGACTCGACAGCCAGCTAGATCAGCTGACGCAGCTCCTCGAGACAGCCAACGACCACCTGTCGGACGACGACGCCAGGCTCGTGCTCGACTCCATCTGGACGATACCGCCCGAGGAAGGCAGCGTCGCCTACCTCTCGGAAGTCGAAGAATACGAAGACGTAACAGTCGCCGAGAACATGCGCGAGAACCGACGTTACTACGCAATCGACAACTACTACGTCGACCTCGTGGGCTCCGTAGAGATAGACGTACCCGGCGTCCACAGGGAACTCCCGACGATACTCTCCGAGTCCCTCGCGACGTCGATACAGCCCCACCTACAGGTACCTCGGGCGAGCGAGCTGCCGGCTTACTACAACACCGCTATACGGACGATGGCGCCTGTCCTCGCTCTCTCCACCAACAGCCCCTACATGCCACCCGACATGTACACCGAGGAGATAACGCCGAGAGACACGTACCACGAGCTACGTATCTGGGTTTTCGAACAGAGCGTAAACGTGCCCGGCGACGAGAAAGTCAAGTTCCCAGGTGACATCGACGCCCCCGGGGAAGTGGTCGACCGCGTGCTCGACGACACCACGTACTCGCCTTTCCTGAGAGAGTGGATCGAGGACGACGAATCCATCGGAGAGGAGAATTACACCGACGGATTCTGGGAGTTCGAGTTCAAGAGAGGCACGTACTGGCGATGGCTGCGCACCGTGATAGGCGGAGAAGCCATATCCGAGTCCAACGACGAACGCTCCATCCGGATAGAGTACCGTCCTCTGCCGACGCAGCCGACGCCGAGAGAGAACGTAGGACTGCTCGCGCTCGTCGCGGGCGCCGTAATCGGTTTCGTCGAGAGCGACCACCCCGTGAGGGAGCTACCGTGGGAACGAACCAGGGAGTCGTTCTACTCGGCCGCACGGGATGGCCTCGACGGCGAGATAAACTGGGTGGACGAGACAGGCGAGTCGACGTCCGACGTCGACGTCGTCTACCGCGAGCTTTTCGAATACGCACGCGACGGCCTCGAGTCCTCCGGCCTGACCCGGGAAACCGTCGAAAGGTTTCTCGAACCCCTCGAACGCAGGTGGCGGGAGAGACTGACGCCGAGCGAGTGGAAGATACAACGGGTGGAACGAGAGATAGAAGAAGGAGCCGACTTCGAGGACGCCGTACACGAGATGCAGCGAGACTACCTAGAGAGGTGCAACGGAGATGACGTCGTCGTCGACTGGAGGTGAAGCCGAGCGCGTCAAAAGAGACGCTCTCCTGGATCTCACGCCCGACGAAGACGAGAGACGGCGTCTCGAGCGAACCTGGCGAGAGGTCGAGGCACGCACGACGGAGGCGCTCGAACGACGCGGCGTAGACGGAGACGTCGCTCTCGTCGGCAGCGCCGCACGCGACACATGGATGTCCGGCGACCGAGACGTAGACGTCTTCATCCTACTTCCCCCTGGGCTCGATAGAGACGAGTTCGAGAGACTGGGTCTCGACGTCGGCCACGAGGTGTTGCCGGAGGGAGAGACGGAGTACGCAGAACACCCGTACGTCAAAGGCACGATAGACGGCTTCGACGTCGACCTCGTTCCCTGTTACGCCCTCGACAGCCCACGCGAGATACGGAGCGCCGTCGACCGGACGCCGTTCCACCAGGACTACGTCGTCGAGAACGCACCAGAGGGCTTCGGAGAAGACGTCCGGCTGCTGAAAGCCCTCGCTCGCTCCGCCGGAATATACGGCAGCGACCTCCGCACGCGGGGCTTAGGCGGCTACCTCCTCGAACTCCTCGTGCTCCACTACGGCGGCTTCGACGAAGTAGTCGAGGCCGCGGCGGACTGGACGCCGCCAGTCGAGATAGAGTTCGAGACACCGGAGAAGGAGTTCGAGGGCTCGCTCGTCGTCGTGGACCCAGTGGACCCCGGGAGGGACGTCGCGTCCGTCGTCTCAGACGACGCCGTCGCAGTGCTCCAGGACAGATGCAGGGAGTGGCTTTCGCAGCCGAGGCCAGCGCTGTTCGAAGTCGAGAGACCGAAGCCGCTCGAACCAAGCGAGCTCCATGCGGCGCTCGAACGCCGGGGCACGACGACCGCCGCCGTCGTGTTCGACGCCCCCGACGTCGTCGAAGACCAGCTCTACCCACAGCTCCGGAAAACCCGGGCCGCCGTAGTCGAAGAACTCGAACGCCGGGGGTTCGACGTCCTGAGAGCGACGTCGTTCGCCGACGAGCACGCGGTGGTCTACGTCGAGCTATCTGTCGCTACCCTCCCGGAAGTCGAACGACACGTCGGTCCTCCCGTGCACGTCCGCGGGCACGCCGACGAGTTCAAGGAGAAGTACGCCGACGGAGACGTCACCGGTCCGTTCGTCTCCGGCGGAAGATACGTCGTCGAGAGACCGCGCGACGTGTGTTCCGCGGTCGACTTCCTGCGTTCTCGAGACCTGCTGCGTCTCTCGCTCGGTCGCGACGTAGAGCGAGCGATGGAGAGAGGCTACGACGTCTACGTAGACGGCGAGGTAGAGGGCTTGCTCGACGAGTTCGGCGTCGAACTACGCAGGTACTACGAGCCACCTCCGACCTGGAGGCCGCTGTAACCTCGACCCGGCTCTTCTTGCTTCAGCGTACGTCCGTCAACGTACGTCCAGGTCCCGCGCCCGGCCGTCGGACGTGTACGCCTTCCAGCAGCCGAGGTCGTAAGGCGGCCAAGCGAGAACGTGGACTCGGCCGCGGTTCGCGAACCGCGTGTAATCGCGTTCGCGTGGCTCGGTTCCGTCAGCCGTCGACGCGAACGTGCCGACTACGTCGCTGTTACGCGGGATAGAGTCGACTCCGAGCACCTCGAACGCTCCCTTAGGCGGCGAACGCGGCACAAGGAGGTACTCGGTCACCACTAGGCCTCCCGGTGACTCAGTAGCGCGTAGGTGGAGCACGACTTCCTCCGGGTGGCTGTCGTCCGCGACGGCTAGCATCTCCTCGAGCGTCTCGCGTTCTACGGCGACGACGTCGTACACGTCCGTGAGACGGTTCACGCAGCCATAAACCCCGTCGACGACGCCGTGGACGCACGAGCCATCAAAAGCGCTTTCCAATTGGCACGCCAACCCCCGGTATGGTGCTAAAGGAATCCGAGCTAGACGTGCTCGAACCCGGCGAACGAGCCCCGGAGTTCGAGCTACCGGGGGTAGACGGCGACGTCCACTCGCTCGCGGACTACATGGAATACGACGCCGTCCTCCTGGTGTTCACCTGCAACCACTGTCCCTACGCGAAGGCCAAGATAGATGTTCTAAACCAAGTGGCCGAGGACTACGACGAAGTCGCCGTAGTCGGAGTCAACCCCAACGACGCAGAGGAGTACCCCGAGGACTCGTTCGAACAGATGCGAGAACTGGTGGACGAAGGTGTCGTGCGGTACACCTCGTACCTCAGGGACGAAACACAGGACGTCGCCCGCGAGTACGGCGCCGTCTGCACCCCCGACCCATACCTGCTCGAGAACACCGGCGACGGCTTCGAGTTGTACTACCACGGGAGGCTCGACGACGCGCTCGATCCCGAGGACGAAGCCGACAGACCAGGTGGGGACGTCCGCGACGCCATCGACGCCTTGCTCGACGGCGAGCCACCCTTCGAGGACGCGCTGCCGTCACAGGGGTGCTCGATAAAGTGGCTCGACGGCTGAACGACGGAGTCATACGTCGTAGAGCGCGTCTATCTCGCCGGAGTGAAGATCGGCTATCCTGCCTCTCTTCTTCTTGAGCGTGGGCGTCAGGAGGTCTTCCTCCTCTGTCCAGCGGTCTTCGACGACGGAGTAGCGCTTCACTTCTTCGTGGGTTTCCAGCAGGTCGTTGGCGTCGTCGACGGCCCGATCTAGAAGTTCTGCCGCGAACTCGGTTTCGACGGCCTCGCGGTCGCGGTCCGGCAGGTCCACGTCTTTTGTTCGGGCGCGTTCACGTATCGCGTCGAGGTCAGGCACGACGAGCGCCGCGACGTACTTCCTGTCGTCGCCGACGGCCATGCACTGCGCGACGAACTCGCTTTCCTCGACCTTCTCCTCCACGTGTTCGACGGCGACGTTCTTACCGGTCGACAGCACGACCAGGTTCTTCACGCGCTCGACGAAAGACAGGTATCCGTCGTCGTCGACTTCGACTACGTCGCCGGTCCTGAACCAGTCGTCTCCGTCGTCGGCGTCCTCGAAGGCGTCTTCGGTCTCCTCCGGCATGCCGTAGTACCCCTCGAAGACGTTTGGACCGCGTACGAGGAGCTCGCCGACGTCTCCCGTTACGTCTTCGAACGCGTCGTCTCCGACGACGGAGCCGTCCAGCGTGACCTCTACCTCCGCGAGCGGTGGACCGAGCGTGCCCACACGCGGGTCCTCGAGCGGAGACATCGATATCACGGGCCCCGCCTCCGTCATACCGTAACCCTCTATCACCGGGAGGTTCATGCCGAGGTACGAGCGCGCGACGTCCTCAGACAGACTGCCTCCCGCCGACAGGAAGCCCTGTATCTCACCTCCAAGCGCCTCGCGCACTCGGTCGTAGACGAGACGCGACGCTAGCGCGTGACGTAGCCGTTGTCCTAAGGGGGCGTCCACCGTGTAGTAGGCTACGCCCGTCGGTGTTTCGCTCGTCTCGAAGAAATCCCAGTAACTCCTCCCTACGTCGAGAGCCCAGTCGACGACGCGGCCGCTAACCCCGGAGCGCGCGGCCCGTTCGACTATCGAGCCGTAGATACGTTCGAGCATCCGGGGCACGGTGGCGATTCCGTGTGGCTTCGTCCTCCGTATGTCCTCGGCGAGGACGTCGGCTTCCACGCTCTCTGCGTAGGCTATCGAAGCCCCGGACGCCAGCATAGAGAGATGAACGAAACGCTCGAAAGCGTGCGCCATCGGCAGGAAAGACAGGGTGTCGAGGTCCGAACCCAGAGTCAACATCCCTTCGGGTTTGTCGTCCCGCGGTCCCAGTCGACGCCAGACCTGGTTGAAACAAGCCCTCAGGTTCTCGTGACTGAGCATAACGCCTTTCGGCTGACCTGTCGTCCCCGACGTGTAGATTATGGTGGCGAGGTCACCGGGTTCGAGCGAATCTATCCATCCGTCGACTTCGTCGACGTCTCTCTTCGCACCGAGAGCGTGTACCTCGTCGAGGCCGTGTACGTCGTCTCTCTCGCTCGTGTCTACGTCGTCCATCACGACGTATCGCTCGACGTCGGTCGAACTACTGGCTTCTAGCGCGGTCTCTAGCTCGGCTTCGCCGCCGACGACGGCGAATCGGGCGTCTGAGTCGTCGAGCAAGTAGCCGGCTTGTTCTACCGACGAAGACGGGTACACCGTCGTGACCGTGGCGCCGAGCACCTGGAGAGCGAGGTCTACCTGTATCCACTCCAGCCTCGTCTCCGAGTAAATCGCAACGTGGTCGCCGTCTTCGACGCCGAGGGAGTCGAAACCCAGCGCTAGAGTACGGTAGAGACTCCGTAGTTCGGCGTACGTCAGCGCCGCGTACTCGTCTCGCTCGGGTTCCTCTAAGACGCCGGGAGACAGAGAGCGTCGGTGGACGCCCCCCTTGTAGACCTGGGCTACGTCTCCGTCGTACTCCACGGCCTTGCGGTCTATCAAAGCCGGCAGCGGGTCTCCTCCCACTAGGTCGTCCGAGTGCTGGCGTTCGCAGTCGAACCAGTCCGCCTGAGGTCGAGGTAGGCCTCCGTCCTCGGTTTCCATCTGGTGGAGAGAGCGGCTCGAGACCTAAATCCGTGTTCGTTCTACCCGGGCGCCCGTGACGAGTGGCAAGCGATATGACCGCGGGGCGACTCACGGGTATCGATGGACCTCTTGGTGACGGCGACCGAAACCGAAGCCCGGGCTTTCGTCGAAGCCGAAGCCGAAGCCAGCGATCTGCTCGGCCGCCCTCTTTACAGTGGTGACCCGGCGGTGCTCGTGTCCGGCGTAGGCCGGACGAACGCCGCCGCCACGACGGCCGTGGCTCTCGAGAGCTTGGACGTGGACAGGGTGGTCGCAACGGGTGTCTGCGGCGCTCTCCCGGGCTCCGGGCTCGAGGTAGGCGACCTCGTCGTCGGCACCGAGGCCGTCCACGCCGACCTCGGTAGGATGGAGCCCGATGGCTACGTAGACCTCGTCGGGATGGGGTTCGAAGCCGTCGAAGGCAGCGGTGTGACGTTCGAGCTAGACGACCTCTCGGTCGACGCATCGAGACAGAGGGTCGCGACGGTGTCGGCGGCGTCGGCGTCCGACGAAATCGCGGAGGAAGTCGCCGAGCGAACCGAAGCAGGCGTCGAGTCGATGGAGACCGCGGCCGTAGCCCAGACGGCGTATCTCCAGGGTACGCCGGCTTCCGCGCTCCTCGCGGTCTCGAACTACGCCGCAACCGAAAGGGAGTTCGACCTGCCTCACGCCGTCGAGTCGCTGTCACGTGGCTTCGAGGAGGTGTACGGTTGACCGTCGACCTCGCTTACTCCCCGTGTCCCAACGACACCGCGGCGTTCTACGCCGCCAGAGCGGGTTTGGTGAACGGGCCGGAGTTCACCGTCTCCCACGCCGACGTCGAGACGCTCAACCGACGGGCGGTCGAACGCGCGCGCCACGAGGTCACCAAGCTGTCCTTCGGAGCGCTCCCCTACGTCCTGGAAGACTACGCGCTACTTCGCTCGGGCGCGGCGCTGGGGGACTCCGCCGGCCCGGTAGTCGTCTCCCGCGACGACCTCTCTCCCGAAGAAGTCGACGCCGACGTCGACGTCGTCGTACCGGGTCGTCACACGACCGCCTACCTGCTCGCTCGCGCCCGTCTGGAGGAGGTCGGCGACGTAGACGAAGCCAGGTACGACGACGTACTGTCTCTCGTCGCCGAAGGAGAGTACGACGTAGGCGTCGTCATACACGAAGGCAGGTTCACGTACCCGGACTACGGCCTGGATCTCGTCGTCGACCTCGGCGAGTGGTGGGACGCCGAGACCGGGTTGCCGCTGCCTCTCGGCTGCATGGCGGTGCGCAGGGACGTCGACCGACCGAGAGAGATAGACGAGGCGCTACGTGAGAGCGTCGAGTACGCTCTCTCGGAACCCGACGACGACGGCCTCGCGGCCTACGTCAGGGAGCACGCCCAGGAGATGGACGAAGGCGTACTCGAAAGACACGTCTCCACCTACGTCAACCGACACAGCACTGGGCTCGAAGGCGAGTCCAGGGAAGCCGTGTCGACGCTCCTGGAGTTCGGCGTCGAACTAGGCTTGCTCCCCGACTCCCCGGCCTCGCTCTACGCCTACTGAGTCAGCTCGACTCGTACGGCGGTGACTCCTTGACTATGACGCTCGCGAGGTTGTTGAACTCGGTGGCTAGCAGCGCCACGAAGTCGTCGAGGGTTACGATTCCCGCTAGCTCTCCGTCTTCGACGACGGGGACGCGGCGGACGTTCTCGGCGCACATGTCGCTGAGCACTTCGAGCACGCTGTCGTCGGCGTCGACCGCGAACGCGCCGTGAGTCATGACGTCGTGCGCCGTGAGGTCCGCGATACCCAGGTCGGCTTCGCTGCCGACCTCGATTCCTTCGGCTTCCGCGAGCACGCGCACCGAGAGGTCGCGGTCGGTGACGATGCCGACGGGTTCGTCGTCGTCGACGACTACGACGCTGCCTACGTCGAACTCGCGCATCTCTTTCGCGAGCATGGGCACCGTGGTGTCGGGGCTCGCGGTCACTACGTTGCGTCTGGCTACGTCTGATATGGGCATTGCGTCCCTAAATTCGTCGGCTTCGCTGGTAAACCGAGATGGTTGTTCCAGCAAACTGAGAACAGCTATCACCCGGTGACAAAGCTGGTTCAGCCGAGGAGCGACCGGGCTTCGTCGATGTGTTCCTCCCGGCGTTCGGCGTGTTCCTCGAGGAACTCCTGCATGAGACCGGCGGCCTCGCTCTTGCACTCGCCGCATAGACGTTCGCCTCCCACGCATTCGTCGTAGACTCGTTTCGCGTGTTCGTCGTCCTCGGCGAGCGAGTACGCGTATAGCTCGTACACCGGGCATTTCTCGGCTTCGCCGCCTAGCTCGCGCTGTAGCTCCGCGGTCTCCCGGCCTCCGGTCTCCGCGGACATCACTTTGTCGTAGCCGTCCTCCGGCGTGTCCGTGAGAGCGACGTGGCTCTTCTCGACGCTCGAACTCATCTTTCCTCCGGTCAACCCGGTCTGGAACCTGTGGTATATCGACGACGGCGGGTAGAAGCCGTAGCCGCCGTGTTCTACCTCGACGTCCCGGACGACTTCGTCTACCTCGCGGACGGAGGCGTCGTAGACGTCTACGTGTTCGCCGTATACCTCGACTTCGTCGTATCCGTTCCGGAGGTTCTCGGCTACCTCGTCGAAGGCCTCGCGCGGCGCGTCCCGGCTGAGCACGCGCACTCGGTGTTCGAGGGGTTCGTCTCCGGCGTTGTCGAGCTTGTCGAGCAAGCCTTCGTCTCCTGCGTGGCTCTCGCGGAGATGGCCTGCGACGTCGGCCGCCGTGGCCTCGTTCCCGAGCAGGGCGAGCGCCTCCGACACCGCGGTTCGCTGGCTTTCGTCTAGCTCGAAAGACGCGTACGCCTCGTTGACGCCGAACATCCGCATCCGTCGCGCGAGACCGCGAGTCAGCCGCATGTGGGGGTCCTGATCAGCCCCCACGGGTATCACGGTGGGCTTTGGCTCGTCTATCTGCGGGTAGAGTATGTCGGCGGCCTGCGTCAACGTGCTGTTGACGTGACCGAGGTTGGTCTCGCCGTCGAAGCCGTAGATAGCGTTCATCTCGTTGTAGTTGGTCTTCTCGGATAGCTCGAACGCGAGGTGACGGAGGCGGTCGTTCTCGCTCTGCCGGTAGACGTGCCCTTCGTCGGCGTCGAAGCCGAGCGCGAGCAACGAGGCGACGTAGTCGACGGCGTAGCGCTCGCATTCCTCCCAAGTGACGCCGCGGGCGCTGTGGGCCTCGAGGTCGGCTACGACGAAGTAGGTCTCGGCTCCCTGTCGCTGGTGCCAGACTAGCTCGCGGAACACCATCATGTGTCCGACGTGCAAGGGGCCGCTCGGCATGAAGCCCGACAGCGCGGCGTAGTCGTCGCCCTCGCGCATTGCGTCGACCACGAGGTCGTAGTCGCGTTCACCGAAGATGATGCCGCGTCGCATGAGGTCGAGGGGCTCGACGGCTTCGCCGTCGGCCTCGACGTCGTCGAACGCCGTCTCGTCGAACTCCGTGATGCCGAACTCCTCGAACAGCTTCGAGTAGTCCTCGACGGAGGCGCTCCCCCAGGGGTCGAGTTCGACCATGTTGGCCGTGGTTGAATCCGTCGAACGAAAAGAGTTGCCGTGTGAACCGGCTCCCGTCGCGGCTACAGGGGCGCGTGGAGCATGAGGTAGACGACTATGCCGAGCGTGAAGCTCACGGCCCAGAGCGGCGCCGCGATACGGCCTACGCGCGGGTGGCTAGAGGCCGGTATCTCGTCTTCGGGCAGCAGGACGGCGCTGAGGAGGCAGAACGAGACGAGGGGTATGGACACGGCGGCGAGCGACATGTGCACGACGAGCACGGGCAGGTATACGTACCGGTAGACGAAGTCGGAGCCGGGGTACTCCGTGACGCCGGTTGCGGCGAGCTTCACGAGGTACATGACGAGGAAGGCCGTGAAAAGAGCCGCAGTAGCCGCCATCGCTCGCGCGTGAGTCGTGGTTTCTCCTCTGCGTACGGCGCGGAACCCCGTCGTCACTGTGACGAGCGCCGTCGCGACTGCGGCCGCGTTGAGGTGAGGGATGGTTTCGAGCGCGAGGTGTGGCACGGCTTGCTCTACGGCTTCGACGGGCGCGTTCGCGGAGGCAGTGTATATGGCGCCGAGCGCCACGATGGCTATCAAGGCTGATAACGCCCAGGCCTTCGTCTCCGAGGACCACCTCATACGTCAACGACCTAGAGCCCCAACCTAAAAGGAATGTCGACGCAAGCGGCACCGGAACCAGCCACAGATGAGTTCTCTAGACCCCCACGACAGGCTCGACACACGAGCACGAGCGCGAAGGTTTATCTATCACAAACTGGAATATAGAAGGGAAGGATGAAGGAGCTCTCAGGATGGGCGCTCGGCCCCGGCACGACGGAAGACGCCTTCGACTTCGTCACCGCCGAGGCACAGAAGCTCAAAGTAGGAGAGTTCGTCTACTACGAGCCACACGAAGACGACTCCAAGATACTCTGCCGAGTGGTCGAGAGAGAACGACTGCTCACCGAAGAGACCGACGTCACGAAGACGCTCGAAGCCCACATAACAGGCGAGGCCATGGCCGTTATAAACAGCAACCGCGGCTACGTCGTCACCGCCAACGTCCTCGGGTACTACGACGCCGACTACGACGGCTTCCGCAACCTCAGGAACCCGCCCGAGATAGGGCAGGACATCTACTACGCTCACGACGAACTCCTAACGGAGATACTGACACCGAAGGATCGCCAGGGAATCCTCCACGTAGGCGAGGTGCTCAACCGGCCAGAGAGCGACGTACGCGTTTTCGTCGACATGGACGAGATAGCGACCAAGCACCTTAGCGTGCTCGCGTCGACAGGCGCCGGCAAGTCGTACACCGTCGGCGTCCTGCTCGAGGAGATGGTGAAGCCCGGCAACCGCGGAACCAGCGTCGTCTTCGACCTCCACGGCGAGTACTTCACCCTCGCCGAGGACGACGAGTACGGAGACAGGTTCAACCTCGTCGAAGAACCCCGGATAAAGATATCTAACCTCGACATCGAGGACTTCGAAGTCGCTTTCAGCCAGGAGCCCACGAACGTCCAGCGCGAGCGCCTCCGGGAGGTGCTCAACGACCTCGACATCAAGGACGCAGGCAGAAGCCAGACCGTCGACGAAAGGTACCGGACCGACGTCAGGCTCGACTACTCCATCGAGGACATAATAGACAGATTGAGCGAGGGCAACAGGGTCGACGACAACCTCGCGTGGAGGCTCGGCATGCTCGCCGACTTCATCTGCCTCGACACCGAGACCGAAACCAGCATAGAGGAGCTATGCGAACCGGGGAAGTGCAACATCATAGAGTTCCCCACGGGCGCCGAGGAACTCGAAAGACAGCTGATCCTCTGGTACTTCACCAAGCGCATACTGAACTCCCGGAAGATAGCCGTCCGACGCGACCTCGGGAGAGACAGCTACGAAGCACCGGGACAGACGAACTACATCGACGTACCCGTCACGATATTCATCGAGGAAGCCCACAACTTCGCGCCGATAGACCGCGACATACAGACCCGGAACCTGTTGCAGGAGATAGCTCGCGAGGGACGTAAGTTCGGAGTCGGCATCTGCATCATCTCGCAGCGTCCGTCGAGGCTCGACGAGGACGTTCTCAGCCAGTGCAACAGCTCGATAATAATGAAGGTCCGTAACGGCATCGACCAGGAGACGATAGCCCGCAGCGTCGAAGCCGCGGGAGAGGACCTCCTACGCGACCTACCGGGGCTGACCGTCGGACAGGCGATAATGGCGGGGGACTTCATCAACACGCCCGTTCTCACGAAAGTGAGGCTGAGGGAGACGGAGCACGGCGGCATGACGCCCGACGTCGCCAAAGAGAGCGTCGAAGCCTACAAACGCGTTCAAGAGGAGAAGGAACGCCGGCGGCGCGAGGCGGTCAGCGAGGTGTCGGAGGCTACGAGCGAAGACTGAGGTGGTGGATGTATTAGCGAGTTACGTGGCTGAAAACACATGCATAGGAGACGGGTAAACGAGATAGCTGGAGGGAGACGGACTTCGGTAGAGCTCAGACTGCGGCGGAGACCTCGACGTCCTCGTCGCCCCGCGAGTGCTTCGTGACGTAGCCTGCGATGCGGTTCCTCACCGTCTTAGACTCGACGTTAGTCAGCTCCTCGACCCTCTGTTTGTTGTCGTCGAAGTCGTCGTCGAAGACGTCCGGATACCGGTCCATTAGCTCCGAGGCGATGTTCTTGACGTAAGCGGGTTTTATCGGCATGTGGCGTTTTAGCGGCCGTCGCTTACTAAGCCTTCCGACATCCAGGCGACAATAGCCCGTGGGAGGCCCGTGGGCCTGCGACACCAGGACGAACGCGGGGAACCGGTGTCACTCGAGAACGTACAGGTTGCCGTCCGCCGAACCGACGTAGACCGACTCCGTCACTGCGGGGGAAGACGTCACGCTTCCATCTGCGTCGACGGACCAGACTTCGTCGCCAGACGACCGGTCGACGGCGTACACCGTGTCGTCGCGCGACCCGAAGTAGACGCGTTCGTCGTCGACCGCTGGCGAAGACCGCACCTCGCCTTCGGTCTCGAACCTCCAGATTTCGTCGCCAGACGACCGGTCGACGGCGTAAACGTTGCCGTCGTCGCAGCCCGCGTAGACCACGTCGGAGTCTACGGCTGCAGACGACCTGAACGCGTCGTCGCCGTCGAAGCTCCAGAGCTCCTCCCTCCTGCGGTTTCCTCCGGAGTCGACGTAGAACTCGACGGCGTAGAGCGAGCCGTCCTCGGCGCCGACGTAGGTTACCTCGCCGCGTTCACCGGCTTCGACGGCGGGCGACGTCCGGACGTCGAGGGCGACGCTCTTCGACCGGATTCGCTCGCCGTCCCGGGAGAGCTGATAGACGGTTCCTTTCCTCGTAGTAACGTAGACGTGGTCTTCCGTCACCGCGGGCTTGCCGCGCACCTCGCCGTCGGACTCGTACGTCCACAGTTCGCCTCCGTCTTCGACGCCGAAGGCGTACAGAAAGCCGTCGTCGCTCCCGACGTAGACGACGTCGTCTACCACCGTGGGAGACGACCTCACCATGCCGCCGGTCTCCTGGCTCCACATCTCCCTGCCGTCTTCCCTCCTGAGTCCGTAGACGACGCCGTCGTCCGAGCCCACGACGACGCGGTCGTCGTAGACCGACGGCGACGACTGCACCCTGTCGTCGGTCTCGAACTCCCAGACGACGTCACCGTCCTCGTAGGCGTAGACGAAGCCGTCGCTCGAACCGAAGTAGACGACTCCCTCGGAAACGGCGGGCGACGAGTTCACCGGCATACCGACCTCGACGGTAGAGACATCGGGGTCCGACGGACCCTCCACCGCAGCCAGACCCGTGTTCGCGGGGTTCGCCCTGTACTCCCTCCATTCGGGCTGGCCGTCTTCCTCGGACGAGCCGTCCTGGGCTTCGCCGTCGGTTTCGTTGGCGTCGACGTCCGATCCATCGTCCGAGTCCTCGGGCTGCTCTTCCTCGTCGTCCCCGAGACACCCCGTCGAGACGGCGGCCATACCTCCGACCGCGAACGCGAACTCCCTCCTCGTTGGCTGATGCATGTCGAAGCCACCGCACGGCGCCTAATAACCCTGTCGGCGAGGGTGCCGGCTCGAAAGGCGCGCGACGTGGACGGAGAAGCCGGGACATACCGTCGTCTCGACGTCTCCACGTCCTCGATGTCGCGTGAACCCGCGGCCCGTACCTCGTCGGGTTTACTTCGAGGGAGATATGACGCCGGAGCCCGACTTCGAGGCGTGACGGAGACAGCCTACGTCGTGAGACTCCGGCTGGGAGACAGCGGCTTCTACCGGAGCGCGGTCGTCGGAGTCAGGGAGGACTCCGTAGTGGTCGAACGCCTGCGTAGGCCGACGCGCTACCGGTTGCTCCCGGGCGCGCTCGGCGTCGTGGGCGTGACTTACGTCTCGTTCGGCCTCTGGGCCGGAGTAGCCGGCAGCCTGACGGGCGGGCTGCTGGGTTACGGAGCCATGAAACTCCTGTCGAGACGCTGGCTCCACCGGGTCGCACGGCGTGTGACGTCTGGTGAACGCGCTCTCGAACCCGACTTCGTCCTGAAGAGAGGTAAGACCGAGGTCTTAGAGGTAGACGTCGACTCGGGTTCGCTCACCGCTTCGAAAGCCGACGACGTGCTGTCTATCAAGGCCGACTCCGACGAGATAGAGGCGATAGCGAACGCGCTGACGTAGGGCGCGCCGACCCAGAGCCGTACCTCGACCGACCTGCTTCAACCTACGCTGTGTGCCGCCACGAACTCGCGAACGAGGCCGGCGGCGAGCGCCGTCGAGCCACGGTCTCCCGGCAGCGTCTCGACGACGTCGAAGCCCACGGCGTCGGGAGCGAGCGCCCTGACGACGTCTCTTGTCTCCCGCGACGTCAAACCGAAGGCCTCGGGCGTGCCGACGGAGACGTTACCCGGGTCGACGACGTCGAGGTCGACGGATACGTACGGTCGGTCGAAGTCGACGGCGTCGTGGACCGAGTCGGGCGACGTCTCCGCGACGTCGAGCACCCTTACGTCGTGGTTCTCGCGTGCGTAGTCGTACTCCTCGCGTGAACCCGCCCGCGCTCCGACGACGGCTACCGGCAAACCGGACTCGTGGAGCCTCCGTGTGACGCAGGCGTGGCTGTACCGTGTTCCCTGGAACTCGTCCTTGAGGTCGAGGTGCGCGTCGAGCACCACGACGCCGTCTGGTTCGGCGGCCTCGACGCCCGCGAGAGACACGGTGTGCTCTCCGCCGAGCACGACGGGGAGGGCGTCTCCCGCGAGCGTGGAGACGACGTCGACGGCGTACTCGACGGACTCCTCGACGTCGGGCCAGACGTCCACGTCGCCGTGGTCGTGTACGTCGAGGCCGGCTAGGTCGACGTCGTGCGCCGGGACGTACGACTCCATCGTTCGAGAAGCCAGCCGTATGTCACGCGGCGCTCCCCCAGTTCCGCGTGCGCCCGACGTAGTCTGATCGAGCGGGACGCCCACGACGACGTAGTCGGCGTCTTCGAGCGACGCCTCGGCGCCCGCGAACGACGTCACTGCTCGACGACGCGTCTCTGGCCCTGTCCCTCGAGGAAGACTAGTTCGTCGTCGACTTCGACGTTCATGTCCCCGGGTATCTCCATGTCCACTGTCTCGTAGGTGTCGAGGTCCATGACCTGTACGACGGAGTCGCTCGTCTTCGACACCACCTGTCCCTGCTTCCTCTCTATTATTGGGACGCGTATCTTGGCGTCGACGGGCTGGACGAACGAGCGCTTCTGGTCGTCGAAGACTCCTTTGCCCTCGACCCTGGCTTTCGCGCTGCCGTGTTTACCGGGCTTCGAGGTAGAGTAGCTGTTTATCACGCAGGGTTCGTCGTCTATCATAACGTAGCTTCCTTCGTCGAGGTCCCTGACCTGCTTCTGTTCGGTGGCCATCTTGTTGTCGGGGTATGCCGGGTCGATGTATAAACTCTTTCAATCACCGTCTCGGTGGAGGCGTCCCTCGCGTGGAACGCATGCCCGGTGTCTTGCCTGCGTCAGAATCCTCCGAAAAGCCTTTTTGCGCATTGATTCACAATATAAACTAATGAACGTCGACGAGGTAGCCCTGGCCGTGCTCGGCGAAGCCGACGTAGTCCTCGTCTTCCCCTCGGAGTCGAGCCCCCCCTCCGAGCTAGACGACATCGAAAAACCCGTGTACACGGTCATGGACGGCGGCGACGTAGAGCTACCTCTCGACCTCACGTCTTACGAGAGCCGCGTCGAGTTCGGCGTCGAAGGCGCTCTCGAGAACGAACTCCTCGAAGGCGGTGAAGTCGTCGTCTGCGTCGACGAGGTGTTCTCGAACGGCTACGACACGCTCTCCGCCGTCGAGGCGACGGAGTCGATGCGCTCCGGCATATACGACCTGCTGATGAACTCGAAAGCCGAACCAGACGTCGTCCGCGACGTAGTCGAACTCGCCGTCGAACTCGGGAGGAAGGGACAGAAAGGCGAGCCCATCGGAGCTTTGTTCGTCGTCGGCGACGCCGGCAAGGTGATGGAGATGTCCAGCGAGCTGTCGTACAACCCGTTCGAGAAGTCCCACGTCCACGTAGGCGACCCGATAGTCCAGGTGATGCTCAAGGAGTTCTCGCGTCTCGACGGAGCGTTCGTGATAAGCGACGGAGGCAAGATAGTGAGCGCCTACCGCTACCTGGAGGCGTCTTCCGAGGGCCTCGAAGTACCCAAGGGCCTCGGAACTAGGCACATGGCGGCGGCGTCGATCACCCGGGACACCAACGCGGTATCCGTGGTTCTGAGCGAGAGCGACAACATGGTGAGGGTGTTCCGCGGCGGCGACCTGGTGCTCGAGCTGGATCCGGAGGAGTACTGATGGTGGAGATAGGTGAGATGGTTTCCAGGCCGCCGGAAGCTCTCGCGTTAGCGGCCGCGGCATTGTTAGCGGCTCTCGTCGTAGGCTACCTCGCCAAGATACTGCTCCGTCGCGTCGCGGAGTCGACGGGGGTCTACGACTTCGCTCGCGGCACGACGTTCGACCGCGTCGTCGAGTCGCTGGGCACGAGCACCGTCGACCTCGTGACCGCGGCTTTCGCGTGGCTGATATACGTCTCCGGGGCGCTCGTGGCGCTCGAGGTGCTGGGCGTTCGAGTCGTCGACGAAGGCGTGCTCGCGACTTTGACGGCATATCTCCCGAACATCGTCGTCGCTGCCTTCGTGCTGGTCCTGGGCTTCGTAGTCGCCGACAAGATAGCGATGAAGACCAAGGACAGGCTGTCGGAGGTGCGCGTCTCCGACGTCATGGTGGTTCCAGCCGTAGTCAGGTACTCCATAATATTCGTCGCCGTCCTGATGGCCGCGACCCAGATAGGTGTGTCGACGACCGCGCTCCACGTCTTGTTCGCGGCGTACGTACTCGCTCTCGTGGTGTTCGCCGCCGTCGGCGGCCGGACGGTGCTCCCCAGCGCCGTCGCGGGCCTCTACGTCCTCGTGACTCAGCCCTACGGCGTCGGAGACCGAGTGTCGATAGGTGACGTCGAGGGAGTCGTGCAGGAGATAGATCTGTTGACGACGAGGATAGACGACGACGAACACGAGCACGTTCTGCCGAACGACCGGGTCTTCGAGCACGGCGTCCGGCGCGATGTCTGAGGCCGGGATGAAGGCGTCGGCTTCGGGAGGCGGCATATGGACGACGTAGACGTCGACTGCGCCGTGTGCGGTGAGACGGCCTCTCCCGAGGAATGGTGTCGGGACCCGGTCTGCGCCGCCTGCGGGACGGAGCACGTCGTACCCAGGCTCCACTGGGCGCGCGAGGCGTGCGAGCGCGGCCTCGTAGCCGGCATGTCCCTCGAGGACGTGGTCGATAGGTTCGGGCTTTCTGACGACGAGGCCCTGGACCTCCTGGTCGCGCTGGGCTGTCCCGCGGACGCGGCTCTCGACGTCGACAGAGTCGTCTTGAGGGGGCGAGTGAGGAGCGAGTGGCGTCGAGCGATAGACAGGACGCGCGAGGACGAGAGAGCCGGCTACCGGCGGGTCAGGGAGGTCCTCGAGGGATACGGCGTGGAGTTCGAGCCGCCGGAAGACGACTGACCGTCGACGCCGGGCCCGTGTTCTGCCGACGATATAAAGTAGTAGCAGCCCGTGTCTCCGTACAGTGACAATGCATCGCGCCGAAGTCAAGGGTGTGGGGCAGGCTGGCGACGACGCCTTCGCCGTCGTCGTCGAGGCGGGAGACAGGTACCTACCGGTGATGATAACCGGCGACCAGGCACGGTCTATCCAGCTCGGCATCTCGGGAGAGAGGTTCGAGCGGCCTCTGACTCACGACCTGTTGCTCAACGCTATAAACGAGATGGGGGGCGCCCTCGACAGGATAGTCGTCGACGACCTCATGGGCGGCACGTTCTTCGCGAAGATACACGTCGAGCGCTACGTCGACGGCGAGCGCGAGAAGTTCGTGTTCGACGCGAGGCCGAGCGACGCCATCGCTCTCGCGGTTCGAACCGAGTGCGACATAGAGATAAGCGAGGAGGTCATGGAGGAGGCGGGTCGCACGGAAGACGAGATAGAGTTCCGGGACATCTGAGGGCGCGCCACGCGGTACGCCGTCGGCTTCCGCGGGGCGCTCTCCGCGTCGTTTACCCGATGTAACGGAGGTCCTCGTCGGAGGCGAAGCCCTGCATCCTGCCTGCGCCCTGGTTCATCTCCTCTAGCTTCTGGACGACTTCCTCCATCTCCTCGGCCTTCGACTCGAGCTCCGCGGTGTCGACGTCGAACTCCAGGACTTCGGTCAGGACGTCGAGGACGGCGTGAGCGCTCTTGGGGTCGACGACGTAGCCGCTGGTCTCGCCCATGAGACACGCGGCCGGTAGACCTCGCAGGCCGCCCAGGCCGAGGAGGAGGCCGGAGACGCCGACTATGCCGCCTTCGGGTTCGCCGTCGCCGAACCGCACGCCCTGTGCTTCGAGAGACTCCAGTAGAGCGCGGTCGTTCGACGCGCCTACGACGCTGTACTCGTCTATCATCTCGCCGGTGGCGACGCCGCCTAGCGCGTAAGCGCGTTCGACACCGCGGTCTACGGCGACCTCTAGGACCTCGTCTACGATTCTGTAGTGGCCTTCGATGGTCTGTGACTGGTGGTCGCCCGTTAGGAGCAACAGCGGGGTTCCGTCGGCGTCACACCGGTGTAGCTCGCAAGACGCTAGCTCCGTGAGTCCTTCGTCGTCGACGGCTATCTGCGGCGGCAGGTGCTGGCTGTGTATCCGTGCTACGACTTCGCTCTCGAACTCGTCTAGAAGGTGTTCGACGACGAGCTTTCCTACGTGGCCGACCCCCGGCAGGCCTTCGACGAGCACGGGCGCGCCTCCTTCGGATAGCTCGACGGTGTGGACTTCGTTCACGTCTGCCTCCCTGTCTCGAAGTCAGAGCT